>CAYYQJ010000017.1:0-15451 GCA_964473775.1 uncultured Bacteroidales bacterium
AGTATATTTTCTTATATCCTTTTTGGACTAATACTTAGTAAGTATTGGTATAATTTATTAAACTCAATAAACCGATATCCGACATAGGGCAAAAATTTATTAAACTCAATAAACCGATATCCGACTATGCCAAAATATAGATTATTGGGCATGGTGGGATATCCGACTATACGAAAATAATGATTTTTTGGCAGAGTGGGATATCCGACTATACGAAAAAATAGATTATTTGGCAAGGACGGATATCCGACTATACGAAAATATAGATTATTAGGCTTGGTGGGATATCAGATTATAAGGAAAAATAAATTTTTGGGGCATGTCGGATATCCGACTATACCAGAAAATCCGATTTTGGAATTTATAGACGGTTAAAAACTGACATTTTGGCAGTGATAAAGAAATCTTATTAGACCAGATATTGATGGCAGGGGGCTATTGAATGATAATTAGGATCCGATTTTAACCGAAAATTTGTTAGGAGTTAGTAGGATGGCAGTTGGGACTACTGTCGAACGATGCGCAATTAAATATTGTATCAGGCTAAGTTTAAAGGAGATTTATTAAATATAACCATTCATATTTTAAATAATAAACGAGTTATTCGTTAAGATTTTCAACTAATTTAATAACACCATAACTTAAACCAACCATACCTGCCGTAAGCATCAATACGTAATTGAACTTTAGATTAAATTTTGGATCTTGTTTCCTTCTAATATAAATCAGATGCAAAAATTTTCTTTGCTCCTCATTAAGAATTTTATATAATCCGGATTTATCCTCAATATCATAATCAATATTTAATAGATTCTCAATTAATCGGTGTGCAGATTCCGGTTTATTAGTTAACAAGTCAGAAAGTTCTTTCAAGAGATAATCAAACTGCAAGACATTTGGGATATTTTTATTTACCATAAACAATGATTTTAAATTCAATAACAAAAAACATGCCATATAAAGAAATCATAGTCAATCAGACAATATAACATTGAGATTGTACATAAATTTTAATAGGACAACGGCGGTTGAAATTGACGCCAAACAGAAAAAAAACGGAAGCAATTAGCTTCCGTTTTTTTTACTTAGAGTTTACTTAATTTCTTAATGAACGTTTTATCTCCATTAAATATTCTTATAAAATAAACACCTTTGGTTAAGTTAGAAATATCAACCTCGTTTGTGTGTTCTTTAAGTTCATTTTGCAAAACTAACTTACCTGTGATATCAAAAATCTTAAAATTTGCTCCTTTATCAAAACCAGGTTTATATTCAATATTGAAAAAGTTACATGAAGGATTAGGATAAATTGATAATAAATCATCAAGAGGTTGAGTTTCAATACCAGTTGTACTAGCTCTTGTGATGTTAATATCTAATAGGTAAGTTCCTGTTAACCCAGTATAATAAGGAACCACTAAAAACGTTACTGAGCCCGCCCCATTAATTATTATATTTCCAGGCATAATATCATCATAAGAAGTTGACCAAACCCCGCCAGTATTGTATGACCAATTTACATCACAAGTATAATTATTACCATTTCCGCTATTGTAACTATCATGTACCCTTGCAGTAATTGTATAATTATATCCGTTAAGCAGATTAATTCTGTAATAATCAATGTCGGTAGAAATATGGAGATTAGAACCTGTTGTCAACAGATGTGCATTATTACTTGACCAACTAAGAGGCAGGGTATAGGCTGTTGAAATAGCATTATTACTTTCATAAATATCAGGTATAAGAGGAGCAGCAATTACATCAATAGTTATTGGATTATTGTAATAATCGCCACCTACATAATACCACAAGCTTGTACCTTGTTCTTCTTCAGCAATTGTCAAAAAATATGTACCAGGGCTTGCCGTAATGGCTGATGTACTAAAAGTAATATATGGTGAACCATATGCATAATTTGCAGGAAGGCCCGCTGTTTCATTATACGTGCCTATAGTTTGTACAAAATTGCCACTTAAATCATAAAGTGCTGCCTTATATTGTCCGTAATAGGTATAGTTGTTGTAATTTGCAAAATTGACATTAACAGAAGCAGCTTGCCCCTGAATAAATGTAGTAGGTGAAGGTGTAATTGTAGAATAAATTTCTAGATTATTGGGGGAACCGTTCGTATTACCTGCAGGACTACTAATAGTTAAACTAACAGGATTTGTATAAGAAATATCACTCGCTAAATACCAATTACCTCCAGTAGGTCTATAATAAATACCAATAATATAGTTACCTGGAGCCGTTAGTATCCCTGTATTTGAAAATGTTAAACCTCCTGAATAATCATAACCGGGTGGTAGAGGGTTATTTCCAGTTGTGAGAGTTTGCACATAATCGATAAAATTGCCAGAAGCATCGAATAATGCGGCACAAAAATCTCCATTAAAATCACTACTACCAGCATTATATACATCAGCATTTACAGTAAAGGATTGTTCAAAATTTATTGGATTGGGAGTAATTGTAATGGAAGAATACAATTGAATATTTGCTGTAGTTCCACCACCTAAAGGTTGGACGCCAATTATTGCTTCATGACCTGTATTTAAAAAAGTACCATTGTTCTGACCACCCAAGGCAGTGTTCAAATTTGTCAATGAATAATAATAACCATTATCTACTCCACCCCATCCCCAATTCATATGTAAATTATTATTGGCATCATAACCATCACACACCCATGTGTGCCCTGATCCTGCTTGTGCTGGTGGTGCTTCCAAACCTGCATATTGTATAGGTCTGTTATTATTTAATTCGTTTTCTATAAGATTTATCCAATTGGCATCTGTATAATTACCATCTCTCTGTACACCTTGAATGGTCGAAGGATCATATCCAAAATAAGTTGAATATGCCCTTTGGCAAGATGTAGCATTTTCTGAAGAGAGAATTCCAGGTGTACCACTACCACAAGCACCATAACCCATATCAACACTTACTCCGCAATTAAACATTAAAGTTGCAACATCAATATTCGCTGAGGTAAGATCTGTAGTAGACATTGCTGACCAATTGTAAGAATAATTATTAACGGCATGCTGAGTTGTATAATGTTGAGGAGTATAATCAGGAATTAGCGAATTTGAAGTTGGATAATTCCAATACTTCATTATTATTGCCATAGCTGTTGCCGGGCACCCGGTTACACAATGAGTACTAAGATTACATTGAGAATTAGGTAATGAAGGATCATAAGGGCATAAATCATTATAAAAACCGCCTGCATTTGTATTTCCTTGATTCCAGCTTGCTGTTGGTAAAAGTACTGAACTCTTTAATGAAGGTAAGCTGGCATCATGTTTTCTGGAAGTTTGAGTGTTATTATTCTCTTTTTGTAAATCGTTCCATTGTTGCTGTATTTCAAAAGTTGCAAGTAAATTATTTTTTATTGCATAAATAATTTGGTCTTTGTAATTTTCCATCCAATCTTGTAATGCCGGAGGCATATTATTTTCATTCCAATTCCCTGTATCACTATATCCGAGGATAGGTGTTACAATATCATCTGCCGCAATAATTACAAAACCATCATTATCATTTACATTGTAAATAAAATAAAGTGGAGTTTCCTGTTCATTTAATCCTTTCGCAATAGAAATTTCTTGCGAAGTGGATGTAAATGCAAGGTTTAAAGAAGGATTTGATAATCCTTTAGATGTGCACATTTGCAAATAAAAATTCTTCGCAAGTTTTGATGCCTGTTCTGGATTTATAGGGTTTGCAGTGAGGCTTAAAGTTATCCCCAAACTAAATAAAAAGAATAAGATTTTTTTCATGGTGATAAAGAATTAATTATTAAATAGAACAAAATTTTGGACTTATTTGTAAAAGTAATCAATTATTAATAGCATTCAATTTTTCATTTATTTCAACAATAAAAGCATCGCACTTTTCAATCATATCCTGATGGTTACATCTTACAAAAAACCTCTTTGCTGTTTCACAGTATTTTAATGCATTTTTATAATGTTCTATTGCTTCTTTATTCTTACCTGAATCTCGTTGGATATTTCCTAATTCATAATAAGTGATAGAAGTAGCATAGCTGCTACTACCCGCAATTGCATTTGAAAGTCTCTCATCGCTAATTCTATTATGGTCAATAGTAATACGAGTTGATATTTGTTTTGCAATCAATTCAGCCTCTTTTCTAGCTGAATGTTTTGCAATATTTTTAGTAACAGAAAGATTGATATAAATATTATAACCTACAGCAAAAGCAACTGCACCTGTTAGAATTGTTGCTGCAATTGCGATATAATCTGCCTCACCTAACCTCTCAATTTTTAAAGAAATAATAGAAATAATAATGGCGATATGAGCTATTATTATTGCAAAAATTGACAACAGATTTTTTTTCATCTAACTAATACTTTATAATGTAATTTACATAAACATTTACAGGACGAGTTTCATTACCTCCTTTTGAAGAAATAGAAACAGTATTATTTAAATATCCATTAGTAGGTATCCATAAGGATGATGTACCACCAGCTAGAAAAGAAGTGGCTTGAGCAATTTGACCTCCACCTGAAGTACTAATAATAAGATTGTGATTATGTGTTTGTAGAGTGTCTGATTGAAGTGAACCAATGTTATTCCCTGTATTACCGCCAATATTACTTGCTATTCTTGTTGATTTATCAGGGTCATTTCCTGCTGTACCATCAACACCACGTAAAAATCTGCCTCTTAAATCAGGTAAATTAAATGTAGTGGTACCATCACCACTGCCATAAGCTGTACCAATATTTGCAAATAGATTTGAGTATGTTGTTCTACTTATAGCACTACCATCGCAAATAAGCCAACCGGCAGGAGTTGTTGCACCAGCGTAGGACATAATGCAGCCAGAAGGTATTACGCCTAAATTAACGGAGTTGCCATTGCTGATGCTTAATGTATTACCAACTAAAGTAAGATTTTGTAATGCATTTGTTGCACTTGTGTCATTATCGTTTAATGCTTTTTTTGATTTTTCAGCATACAATGCATAAGGAACGCTCATTAATTGACTTGTTCCCATTAACTGAAAAGCACTGCCACCTGTAGGGTCTAATTCAATTTTAATAAAATAATCTGCATGAGACCATTGAATAGTATCTATTGAACCTCCTTGATTGCTTCCATTTCCAATTTCAAGGTTAGCGAGACCAAATTGATTGGTTGCAGTGGTTTGTTGCTCAGTATATGAGATTGTGCCGGTGGGACTACCTTTAAGTAAAGATATTCGAAACTTGACATTTTGAGTTGCAATCAAGTTTCCGGAATTATCCCTAACAACTGCTTGATATTTGAAAATATTTGGTGATTGACCAAAAGCAAAACTTATTATTGCTAAACTAACTAAAAGAGTACTGATAATTTTTTTCATTTTGCTAATTTTAATGATATTAATTACTTGTTTTTTGAACCTTAAATGTTTTTAAAAGAGTTGTTTTATTGAATACTTTAATGAAATAAATTCCCGATTTGAAAGAACTAAAATCTAATTGTTTATTTGTCTTTTCAATATTCCTTTCCATTAAGTTTTTGCCCTCTATATCATAAACTTGAATTGTAAGACCAGTTAAATTACCAGTATTAACAATAATTAAATCAGAAAAAGGATTGGGAAAAACAGATATTTGTTTATTTTCATTTGTTTCATCAATTGATACAAATAAATAGCTGCTCTGTTGGAAGCCCTGTGTTAAAATATTGCTGCTGCTTGTCAGAGTTTCTGTTACTATTTCACCAAGCGTCCAGCTTACTTTTAGATTACTATTGGTAAAATAATCACCTGATGAGGCTATGACTTGGGGACCTATGGTTTGTGAATAGGACAATATGCTGAACAGCAAGGCTACAAAGGTTAATGCTAATTTTTTCATTGTTTTTTTAGTTTCCATTTTTTACTTCTAATTTTAAAGACAGAAATAATACAGTATCTATTTTACTTTTACACCTTTAGCTTTTTGTCTTGATACCCTAACATGAGTTTTTTGATTGTTTTTTATTACTAGTTTAGGTACGTTGCCATATTTGGCTTGATACAATTTACCATCGTAAATTACTGAGCATACATGCATTGAACCTCCATCGTTTTTTGGTAATCCAGGAAAACTTTTGCCAGTATTTGTTACCGTGCAACTATCTAAATCAATTGAAAAAGGAGCATTATAATATCCATCGGCCTTAAATCTTATTGATTTGCCCTTTCCATCTTGAAAATGTACGAAAAAAATATTATCGACAATACTATCACAAATACCTTTTGTTAATTTCCCAAATAAAATAATTTCCTTTTGAATACCATTTTCAATTTGGACTATTCCAGATATTGTTTTTGCTTCACTCGCAGACACTTTCCTTGATAATTCAAACTCTTCAGTATTGTAATACTGAATTTTCTTTAAATCAATTCCTGCATTTTCATATTTATTTTTCATTGTATCTGTAAAGATAACCTTACACGATGTCATCGCAATTAGCGTAATAGACATTAATAGTAGTAAAACTTTTTTCATATTTTTGTTTTTACCCCCACAGTCCCAATGAAGATTTTTATAAATAAAAAAAGCGTGGAACTATAACTATATCTGCTCTCTAGGCACTGGTACGCCCACAACTGCAAATAAGTGAAGCCCACGCTTTGGCGTGAGCGTCTTACTTATTATGCTTGCAGTTGTTGAAAATTACCAGTTTTCGAGAGCAAGAATAAAAGCTAACGCTTTATTTTTAATTAGTACGTTGTAAAGAACGAGTGCATTGCTACTTTGGGTAGAATGACAGTGCAAATATAGCAATTATTTAATATGGTTACGAAATCTCAAAAATATTTTCTTTAAAACAAAAAGAATATTCATAATAATTTTTTCGGCTCAAGCCCATACATATATTATAATCCCTCCACCGCCTTGAAAGGACGGAGCAATTGATATCCGGCATTCTGGTTTATAAATTTTGATTTAATATTGAATGACAAACAATAACCATTAATGACGCATCGCAAATGACCATTAATGACCACTATTGACACGAAGTAAATGACCACTAATGACGCGAAGTAAATGACCACAAATGACAAATCCACTAAAAAAAAACGCCCCACAAACAGTGGAGCGTTTTTAGTTTCAGGCTGATGAAATTTTACATCATTCCACCCATGCCGCCCATGCCACCCATTCCCGGGTTCATCATTGGCGCGCCGCCTTCTTCTTTAATATCGCTGATAACGCATTCGGTGGTGAGGAACATACCGGCTACTGAAGCTGCATTTTCTAATGCAACGCGGGTAACTTTGGTAGGATCAATAACACCTGCTTTATAAAGTCTTTCGTATCTGTCGGTGCGGGCATTAAATCCAAAATCATCTTTGCCTTCTTTTACACGCTGAACAATTACTGAACCTTCGGCACCAGCATTTTCTACTATCTGACGAAGTGGTTCTTCCAAAGCTCTTTTAATGATAGCTACACCAATTTGCTCGTCTTCGTTTAAAGCTTTTATTTTAGATAAACAATCGATAGCACGTATGTAGGCAATACCGCCGCCTGGTACTATACCTTCTTCAACAGCAGCACGGGTTGCGTGCAATGCATCGTCGAAACGGTCTTTCTTTTCTTTCATTTCAATTTCGCTGGCAGCACCCACCTGAATTACTGCAACACCGCCTGACAATTTGGCAAGACGTTCCTGAAGTTTTTCACGATCGTAATCAGAAGTAGTGTTTTCTATCTGAACTTTTATCTGGCTAACGCGGGCTTCAATTTGTTCTTTAGCACCTTTGCCGCTAACGATGGTAGTATTGTCTTTATCAATAACCACTTTTTCGGCCTGACCTAAGTATGACAATTCGGCATCTTCTAATTTGTAGCCGGTTTCTTCCGAAATAACTGTACCGCCTGTAAGGATGGCGATGTCTTCCAACATAGCTTTTCTTCTGTCGCCAAAACCTGGAGCTTTAACAGCAGCAATTTTTAATGAACCGCGGAGTTTGTTAACTACTAAGGTAGCCAAAGCTTCGCTTTCAACATCTTCAGAAATGATCAGTAAAGGACGTCCGGTTTGAACTTCTTTTTCCAATATTGGGAGGAAATCTTTCATAGTCGAAATCTTTTTATCATAAATAAGGATATAAGGATTGTCGAAAACGGTTTCCATTTTGTCGGTATCGGTAACAAAATAAGGAGAAATATAACCACGGTCGAATTGCATACCTTCTACTATATTGATAGTAGTTTCGGTGCCTTTAGCTTCTTCTATAGTGATAACGCCTTCTTTTTTAACCTGACGCATAGCATCAGCAATCATTTTACCAACAGAGTTGTCGTTGTTGGCAGAAATGGAAGCCACTTGTTCTATTTTATCGAAACTGTCGCCAACCGATTTTGATTGTTTTTTCAGATTGATAATAACAGCAGCAACTGCTTTGTCGATACCGCGTTTCAAATCCATAGGATTGGCACCTGCAGTAACATTTTTTAAACCTGTGCTGATGATTGATTGAGCCAACACGGTAGCAGTGGTAGTTCCGTCGCCTGCTATATCAGCAGTTTTAGAAGCTACTTCTTTCACTAATTGTGCGCCCATATTTTCGATAGGATCTTTTAATTCGATTTCTTTTGCTACAGTAACACCATCTTTAGTAATCTGAGGTGAACCATATTTTTTATCGATGATTACGTTACGACCTTTAGGTCCTAAGGTAACTTTTACTGCATTTGATAAGGCGTCAACTCCTTTTTTCAGAGCTTCGCGTGCTTTGCTATCAAAAACTATTTCTTTTGCCATTTTATTATAATTTTTTTGTTAGTTAAATGAATTTAGATATTAGCCTATGACCATATAAATGTCATCTTCTCTCATAATGAGATAAGCTTTTCCTTCGAGTGTAACTTCAGTTCCTGAATATTTGCCGTATAAAACAGTGTCGCCTACTTTAACTGTCATAGGTTCGTCTTTTTTACCTTTGCCAACTGCAATTACTTTACCTTTTTGTGGTTTTTCTTTAGCAGTGTCAGGAATGATAATTCCGCCTGCTGTTTTTTCTTCTGCCGGAGCTGGTTCAACCAGAACTCTGTCTTTGATTGGTGTTCCTAAGTTTTTAGCCATATTTTTATGCTTTTAAAGTTATTATGAAATGTAAAAATTATAGATTTTAAATCGGAAATGCATAGTCACAATTTATGCCAAAGGCAGTTCTTGCCATGATGTTTGACAAAATTACCGATTTGAGGAGGGAATAAAAAAAATGTCAGAATGAAAAGTGACATTCTGACATTTTTTTAATGCTTTTTAGATTATTTTTTGGTTGGAGCAGGAGCAAAGTCTACCGGTTTGCTGTTTTCCATTTGTTGTTTTAGTTCACTATCGACTCCAGCCTTGGATGATGAACGTGGAATTACAAAAATTGATGCCATACTTAACACTAAAAGGGCAATTGCAAGAATCCATGTGGTTTTTTCCAGGAAATCGGCTGTTTTACGAACACCCATGAACTGATTTGATGAAGAAAAATTTGAAGCCAGTCCACCACCTTTTGAGTTTTGAACCAGAACCACTAATACCAACAATACACAAACAATGAAGATTAAGACAGAAATTACTACGTACGCTCCCATTACTATAAATTTTTTTTCGTTATTTTTTTAATTTTAATTCCAGATTTTCAATTTGGGCTGCAAAGTAACTGCTTTTTTCCGGATTATCCAAATATAATTTTTTATAGATTTTTAATGATTTCTCATAGAGACCTTGTGTAATATAGATTTTTGCGAGGGTTTCGGATACTATTTCCACTTTATCAAGGCTACTGTTTTCTGCCATATTGATAGGATTATAGAAGTCGCGTTTGGGATGCGAAATCCGTGGCTCCTCTGTTATGAATTTATCAATAAGCGAAAAATCTTTTTTTGCAGGGGATTCAATTACTTCGACAGGCGGCAGATTTTCGGATATCTGTGGTTGATAGGTTTTATATGAGGCAACTGTTTTAGAAATAAGATTCAGTAAGAATGGCTCCGGTGTGCCAAACGAAAATTCATCATGAGAATTGTTTTCTTTGATGGGTTCAGTTATAGTTGCAATTGGCTCAATGGATATAAAAACAATTGGCTCCTCGGGAATGAAGGTTATTTCTTCTTCAATATTTTGTTCAACAGTTTCAATAATAGGGTCTGATTGTTGAATGATGATTTCTTCTTGTTCCTCTTCAGTTTCTTGATTTGGGATTGCTAATTCAGGTATTAAGCTTTCTTCAATAGGCTGAACAGATTCTGTTGCAATATCAATATGGGCTGCAACAGGCTCATCATTTGTTATAACAATATCTGAATTTAGAATGATTTCTTCAGCAATGGGTTGATTGATTTCTGATGAAGCAACCACAATATCAGGTTGAGGTTTTTCCTGCGATAATTGTTGACCATAAAGTAACCAATACATCATCGAACGGTCGTTGATGTGAGCAGCAGAAATTTTAAGCTGATCGTGCAGCAGTATATCATTGGTGCTGGATAAATAGGCCGCATAAATCATGTGTGCTGTTTGAAAATAAGGATATTGCTCGAGTATGGATTTAATATCAGAAGGGTTCAGATTTTTTATTTCTGATGGTACAGCAATATACTTAATAAAATCGGGCTTATTCATGTTGATAACTTACCAGTTGACCGCAGTTTTGTTGAAAACATCATCCACCAGATAACCTATGATTTCATCTAAAATCGTGCCTTCAACAGAAGCAAGAGATTGAGAACTGGAATAATCGGCATAACGCGAAAAAGAGGTTTCGTAGTTTAGCTTTTCATTTTTCTTGTTTACAAAACGTATGTTGATGGTAACAGTCAAACGGTTCATGGCCGCGGTTTGATTTCCCTGAATAGCGATAGGAGCAGTGGCATAGTTGGTTATTTCTCCTGAAATATCAAAATCACCCCCATTGTTTACCTGATTGAGATTGGTTTGAGAAGTGAATTTATCGCGCAAAGCATCAGTCAATTGTTGGCTTAATGAAGGCTTTACCAAAGCTGCAGTATTTTTTAAATAGTGAATAGAAAATGTTTTTATCTCAGGCGGAATGGAAGCTCCTGTGAAAGAAAAAGTAGGTTTGCAAGCATAAAAAGATGTGATTATGCCCAGCAGAAGAAGATATTGGAGAGTTTTTTTCAAACGAATTTTTTACAAAAATAGAAAATTAATCGGCAGATGATATTATTAATTGTGAAACACTATAAATTCATAAGCGGGGTTGACTTCTTATAGTAGAAAACATAATTACAACCAAAATGAACGTTTAAGTTCTTAGTGTGATAAGGGATGATGGCTGCCAGGAAATTATCCGTTGCCAGAAATATCTGAAAAGGCCCGAAACGAACTGATGAACCAAAACCTACATTCAGGAAATCTCTGTTCATATAAGAATAGCTTAAAGAGACATCCAGAATGTTTCCGAAAGTACGGTTGTAAGCCAACGAAAAAGCCGGGTGAATGGTGCCTTCATAAATATCCCCGCGAAAAACAGCTACAGCCCTGTCTTTTTTAGTGATATTGTAGCAGCCACTCAGATATATTTTTGGATTCAAAGCAGTAGTGTATTTTTCATGTGCCTGATCAACAGTAAATATATTGCCTAAGGAATCGGTAAGTTTGGTTACAATGTTGTCAAAAGTTACCGTATCGTAATTTACCAGATCAGCTAAATTGAATCCTGTAAAAGTAAAACTTTTGTCCGTGGATGAGAATTTACGTGTTCCGCTTTTCCAAAAGATATAACCAAAATCAAGAACACTGCCAGAAACTGACCATTTGGGGTTGATATCGTATTTTGCACCTAAATCAATTCCAAATCCGGGATTATTAAAATTCAAAATGTAATCCTTGGCATTAAATTTACTGCTAGTATTATTATCACCATAAATACTTTCAGGTGCAGAAGTATGAACAACCACTGTAGAATTGGCTGTTAAGTCGAAATAATCATTATCTACTGCCAGGGTAGCTTTGCTGGATTGTGTCCAAACATTTGATAAGCCAAAAAGAAGTTTGGCTCTACCGCCAACAGATAATTTATCATTTACCTGATTGGTATATCCTATGGCAAATTCGCGGTAATGTGTAAAATCAACTCCTATATGATTGAAGTTGGCTTCCGAACCAATAAATTGCGAATTACCTTGTGCGCCCAATGCCAGCAAATCTCTGGGATAAGTGAATCGAAAATTAAACTTCTCGGTGAAAGAGAAATTGAGATACTGTTTGTATTTTATTTTAAAACCAAAAGAAAACCATTCTATTTGTTGATTCAGGATGAAGTATCCTGTTTTTGGAAGTTTCTTTATGGTTTTATCGGCATCAATCTTAAGTGAATCAACAGCCTTATCGTAAAATAGCACATTGTCCCAACGTAATCCGCTATTCGAAACACTGGTGTAATTTGATGATAAAATGGGTATGAACAGTATGGGCATACAACCAATGTGGAATTTAGTTTTGGGCATTATCCCCGGATTGTTATAATATTGCTGAGGAATGGTGCTCAACGAATAAATGGTCATATCATCATTCTGCGCAATAGAATTGAAGGAGAGTAGGAGCAGTCCGATGATAATAATATATAGGTGTGTTAGTCTTTTCATCATGATGATTTTTTATCCTTTATAAATTAACATCAAACTTAACCCGTAATCCAAGTCTAACATTGATGTTATAATCGGAATAAAACTTAACCAAATCTGTTGCACTATTAGTGGTTTGCAGCTTTTCGCGTGTAACTATCTTCTTGCAATTCTTCAGTGGGAGCATGCGGCTCTTATAAAAAGTAATTTCAGTCATTTTGGTTGCCGGCGAAGTAACTCTATAATCAGGGGCACCATTGCAAGGGGCAGGAGCTAATATCTGCTGTTCGGGTGTCAACAAAGAATCAATAATGTGGTTATTTTCATCTAGAAAAAACAATTGCTCTATGGCTTCAACAGGGAATCCATTCGTTGTGTTGATACGGAAAATTACAAACTCAATTTTATCTATATCCTGACCGAAAGTTAAATCGGAAGTATCCTGAAGTACAAAATCCCATGCCCTGCCAAAAAACGGCATTTCAATTTGTGCATCTACCATCAGTCGGCTGGTATCCAAAGCAAAATTGTTGGAAATGCCACCATTAGGATTCGACATTCCACTAACATTCGCAATAAACTTTCGGGGAGAAATAAAAACGGCATCCCATATATTACTGTTGTTTCGGTTTAAATCCAATTGCGAAGTGGCGGATTGTCCGATAGTTGTTGGGGCAATAATATCCCAGGGCGCAGATAATCCTGTTAAAGTAACAGGCAAAGTTCCCGGACGACCTTCCGTTGCAATAAAACTATTAAAATTCACTCTGATAGGCAATCCAAAGGTATTTTAAGCAAACAAGTGAACTTTGGGGTCTGCGAAATCAAGAACCCCGGTAATATTGTTATTAAAAAATTGAATTCTAACTGTATCGTTAGGTAAATCAAAAGGTATCTGTTTTAAATCTCCGGTTATTTTTGAGAATCTTACACCGGCAAATGCTTCGCCCATACTAATATTATAGGGTGAATTATTGGCTCCGCCTGAACCATGCAGGGTTACGGTATAGGTTATTGCAATGCTGTTCTGATTGCCGCCTGTATTATCAAAAAGTATTTTATAACCGGTAAGATCTATTTGCTGTGTGTTGGTTGAACCAAAATTGAAATTCAAATCCTGACTAAAAGGAACCCCATTCAGCGTGGCTGAAGGAATGTTTACATGAATGGTTGCATTATGATTCAGGTTTGAAGAAGAAATATAAAAGTTAAACACTCCGCTCTTCACATCCAATTCAGTTATCACCGAATTATAGGGCATGGTAAACGAATAATTTACGGTGTTGGGTGCTGCAGTTAAATCTACACCAAAGGGCAATGCACCTGTTACACTAAAATCAAAATCGGTGTTGATGCTTTGATCTACAATAACAATTAAGTCTTCCGCTTTTTGCGAAAAGATATGGTTGTTGTAAAGCAAATACAAAAATCCGTTGGGCTCTTCCAGAATCTGATTATTGACATCATAATGATTCAAAACATCTTTTAATGTCAATGTGGTGTTTACAACCGGGGCTGCCACATCGGGCGACCAAACCACACCTTTTTCTATTTTATTCACATCGAAACGGTCTTTGTAGCACGAAAACAATCCTGTGGATAATATTAAAATCAATAGGATTTTAGGGTAGCGGCTATGTATTATTGGTTTCATAAGCTGGGGATTTTGTTACTATTTCTACAAATTTACAAATAATTCATTGAAAAATTCAAATGACGATAGTTTTATTGATTTTTTCCGACTTTTATTCTACAACATAATTGAGCAATCGCGAACTATCGGACGCAATGATGCTGTTCACTTTTTTATTCAGCAGGCTGTTGATTTCTATTTCAGTATTGCCTATGTTGTAGGCATCGGTTTCCATAAATCCATTATTGTTAAGCAATACCAATTTTGCGCCCTTTTTGTCGGGATAAATAATGTAGTATTTCGATTGGCTTAATTGTAAATAATAAGGCTGTCCGCCGGGTTCATATTTATTAAAGCTTTCCAGAATTATTTTTTTATCATTGTTATACACAAATATCTTTCCCTGATCGAAAAAGATGAAATCGTTTTTACCATCATTATTAAAATCGGAATACAGAAAATAATGGTTGTTGCTAAACACATTTAGCTTCACCACATCCACGGCTCCGTTTGCTGAAATAAAAATCAGTTTCCCGCTTCGGTCGCTGGTGAGCAGATATTGTTTTTTGCCATCATTATGAATATAGAACTTACTGTTTTTCGCCTGAAGGAAGGGTTGTTTGGTTTTGAATAGTTCATTACCTCTGCGGTCGATAATATACACATGTCCGTTTTTATCTGTAGCAATCAGGAATTCTTTTTTAGCAAATTTAATATAATCAACAGGTTTTGATAGTATGGCCTGAGTGCTAATATTGCTCCATCCCGGAGTGTTTTTTCCGTTCAGCGAATAATTATAAATCTTCTGATTCAGGCAGGGAACAAAAATACGGTAGTTGTGATTGTTCTCATAATCAACAATAGTGATTCCTGTGGTGGCTTCGAAAGGCAGTTTTATTTGATTCAGTTTCGGATATTGTCCGTTGATGCCTATCATCTGAATCATATTTTTAGAATTGAAAACCAGCAAGGCATGATGGTTTTTATCTGTTTCAACCACAAACACCCTGCCTATGGGTGCTTCAGGCATGTGTTTTTTCCAAATCAGTTCACCATTGCGGTTCAATAAATACATATTGTTTTCTTTGTCGAAGAAAACCACTTTCCGACTATTATCTTCGGGGTCGGTAATGATGTTGGCTTTTGACAAAATGGCAGCATCAGATCGGAAGAGCGTCGTGTAGGGAAAGAGTGTTCAGAGCCGTGT
>CAYYQJ010000018.1:0-15307 GCA_964473775.1 uncultured Bacteroidales bacterium
CTGTTTGAATGTCATTTTCAGGAATAAAATCCAGAATGCGTTTGGCTTTTGAATTATCCGCCCAGGTGTTATATGATTCACCAACAATAGCATCTGCAAATTCCAATTGAATTTTTTTCTCCATATTATTTTCAAAAACGCTTATGACTTCCAAAAGCGATATGGGATGTCCACTTCCCAGATTTATAATATCAAATTTCTTCGAACGATAATCCAGAGCTTTAATAATGCCATTGATGATATCATCCACATAGGTATAATCACGTAATGAACTCCCATCACCAAATATTTTTATTGGTTTGCTGTTTAAAATACAACCAACAATTTTGTTCATAACCAGATCAGGGCGTAATCTTGGGCCAAAGACTGAGAAAAAACGCAGAGAGATAAAATTAATATTGTGTTTTTGCGAATACACTTCTCCAAGCTTTTCGGACATCAATTTCGATTTTGCGTATGGATTTAATGGATTCAAATTGGGCTGATCTTCACAAAAAGGAATAGCTGTTGAATTGCCATAAATACTTGATGATGATGAAAACAAAAAATGAGGAATATGTAAGGCAACAGCCAGATCCAATGCTTTTGAAGTACTTCCGGTATTCTCTTCTTCATATCCTGAAGGATAGATGATAGAATTACGAACACCTGCTTTTGCAGCCAGATGTATAAATGCAGTTACATCGGAAGGTAAAACCTGAAGAAGATAATCAGTATTGCAAATATCGGAATCTATTAAGGTGTAGTTTGCATGTTTTAAGGCTACTGAAATATTTTTATGTTTTATAGCCGGATCGTAATACTCATCAAAGTTATCGACAACAATTACTTTATAACCCATGTCAAGTAACCTTTCAGCTAGATTACTACCAATGAAACCCGCACCACCACTGATAAGTATTGTTTTCATAGAATTTTTCACAAAAATATCAAAAAACATTGAGTAAAATGGGATTTGTTGATAAAACAGCATTGATAATTGTAACTTTTCAATAATACCTTTATAGTTTTGTTTTGCCTGTCAACCATTTCAGACTATATTGAGAAGAGATTTGTACGGCAATTATATCTCATCATTTTTATTCAGATCGCCAATATTGCCTGTATCATTAATTAAATATACTGGTCTGTTTTTCGATTCATTAAATATCTTACCAATGTACTCAGCAATAATCCAAATCATAATAAAAAGAAATCCTATCAGAATATAATTAATCACGGCCATCCATTCCAGCAATTTATAAAATTGATCATAAACAAAAAAATTCACTAATAGATAAGCAAAGAAAACAAAACCTGATAAAATAATCAGAATACCCATTAATAATCCTAAACGTAGGGGGGCCAGTGAAAAACTCAAAATGCCGTTCATTCCCAAACGAAACATCTTTAAAAAACTAAAGCCTGTTTCACCATGAGTTCTTAAAGGCCTGTCGTAATCTAAAATGGCAAAATTATATCCCATCCAGGGAACCATACCTCTTAAATACCTTGATTTTTCACGCATTTTATTCAACTCATTCAACACCTTTCTGTCGAGCAAACGGAAATCGCCTATTTCGGCAGGTATTTTTGTTTCCGAAAATTTATAAAGAAGTTTGTAATAGAGCTTGGCTGTAATGCGTTTAAAAAACTTGTCTTTTCTATCTCTGCGTCGGGTATAAACAATTTTATATCCTACCAACCATTTCTTTACCATTTCTGGAATAAGTTCCGGAGGGTCCTGTAAGTCGCAATCCATGGTAATAACGGCATCTCCTGTAGCATAATCCAGACCTGCCGTAATGGCAGCCTGATGTCCGAAATTTCTGGAAAGGTTAATGTATTTTACCTGGGATTCTTTCGCTGCCAGGTCTTTTAATATCTGATAAGAATTATCATTGCTGCCATCATTCACAAAAAGAAATTCAATAGCAAGATTGAATTCTTTCAGACATTCAATTATTTTAGCGTAAACAGGTAAAATATTGTCCTGCTCGTTGAATACCGGTAAAATAATTGACAGCTTCATGAGTACTTTCTAAAATGTATTCAGCAAATATAGTAAAAAAGTATCACACCAAAGATAAATTCAATAGGCCGTTAATCAGTTTTAATTATTTATGGTAAACTTTTCGTGCAACACTTTCAGCAAATCAGAAACAGCAACACGTTCCTGAGCCATGGTATCACGGAAACGAAGTGTAACCGTATCTTCACTCAGTGATTCATTGTCAATCGTAATGCAATAAGGAGTTCCAATCGCATCCTGACGACGGTATCTGCGACCAATAGCATCTTTTTCATCATACTGACACATATAATCATACTTGAGCAAATCAAATACCTGACGTGCTTTTTCAGGAAATCCATCCTTCTTTACCAAAGGAAGAACAGCCACTTTTACCGGAGCAAGAATTGGCGGAATATTCAATACCTCACGTATAGAACCATCTTCCAGTTTTTCTTCTGTATAAGCATTACTTAGTATTGCCAGAAACATACGGTCTAAACCTATTGAAGTTTCAACCACATAAGGAACATAACTTTCGTTGGTTTCAGGATCGAAATACTGAAGTTTTTTACCTGAAAATTCCTGATGCGCTTTTAAATCAAAATCTGTACGGGAATGAATGCCTTCCAGTTCTTTAAATCCTATAGGGAAATTAAATTCAATATCAGAAGCCGCATTGGCATAATGAGCCAGTTTTTCGTGTTTATGAAAGCGATATTTATCAGCAGAAATACCCAGCGAAAGATGCCATTTCATGCGCATATCTTTCCAGTATTCATACCATTTCAATTCTTCGCCGGGACGTACAAAAAATTGCATTTCCATTTGTTCGAATTCGCGCATACGGAAAATAAACTGACGGGCTACTATCTCATTACGAAATGCTTTTCCTGTTTGCGCAATACCAAACGGAACTTTCATTCGGCTCGATTTCATTACATTCAGGAAATTTACAAAGATACCCTGTGCAGTTTCCGGACGCAGGTATAAAGTGTTTGCATCTTCGCTTACTGAACCCATCTGAGTTGAAAACATCAGATTGAACTGACGAACCTCTGTCCAGTTTTTCGAACCGGATATGGGGCACACAATTCCTAATTCTTCAATCAGTGTTTTTATGCCAGCAAAATCGCCTTTATCGAGCATGCCGTAAAAACGCGATTTGATATCATCAATCTTATTCTGATATTCCGATACACGTGGATTGGTTTCCCTATAAAGCTTTTCGTCGAAAGTTTCTCCAAATCTTTGGGCGGCTTTGCTTACTTCTTTCTCAATTTTATCTTCTATTTTGGCCATGTGGTCTTCAACCAGCACATCGGCACGATAGCGTTTTTTTGAATCTTTATTATCAATCATCGGATCGTTAAACGCATCCACATGTCCTGAAGCTTTCCAGATGGTAGGATGCATAAAGATTGCGGAATCCAGACCTACAATGTTTTCGTTGTACTGCACCATCCATTTCCACCAATAGGCACGGATGTTGTTTTTCAGTTCAACACCATATTGACCATAATCATAAACAGCACTCAGGCCGTCGTAAATTTCGCTCGATTGGAACACAAATCCGTATTCCTTAGCATGCGAAATAATTTTCTTAAATAATTCTTCGTTATTTGCCATAATGCAAAAGTACTTCTTTTAATAATTTTCTTTTAATGAGGATTTTTGATTATCATAATCCCTAAAATCAATAATCATAAATATCGCAAAAACAATAAATGACCACCAATGACTATACAATCTCTACCAACAACTGGCTTTTGGTTACCATTTCTCCTGTTTTGCAATGAATCTTTTTCACTTTACCATTTACAAGGGTTGTGAGTTCGTTATTCATTTTCATTGCTTCCAGAATCAAAAGTGCATCACCGGCCTTCACTTTATCGCCTTCTTTCACAAACACCTTTCTTATAGTTCCAGGGATAAAAGCATAAATCAACTTTTTATCAGGAACCACATAGGGTTTTCTGTCGATATATTTTTGAGTCAACAGGGTTTGATATTCCTCTTCCAGTATCACAAAGCCGGTGTATTCAACAGCTTCTTCCGGTTCTTTTTTAATTTCTTCGTTTTCCATAAACTAATTTATTTTTTAGAATGGAGGAATTCCATGTTTCTTTATTGGTCTGTCTTCTTTTTTCTGACTCGATATTTCGAGCGAATGCAAAATAAATTCGCGTGTCTTGCTTGGTTCTACCACAGCATCCACATATCCATAAGCCGCAGCTACATAAGGATTGGCAAATTTCTCTTTATATTCCTGAATCTTTTTCTTGCGGGTTTCTTCAGGATTGGTAGAATTCAGGATTTCGCTTCTGAAAATAATATTGGCAGCGCCTTCAGGACCCATAACTGCTATTTCGGCAGTGGGCCATGCAAAAACAAAATCGGCACGCAGATGGTTAGAACACATGGCAATGTATCCTCCGCCATAAGCTTTTCTTAAAATCACAGTGATTTTAGGCACAGTGGCTTCCGAATAGGCATACAACACTTTTGCTCCATGGCGGATTACACCCGCATGTTCCTGATCTATGCCGGGCAAATATCCGGGCAAATCGACCAAAGTAACCAATGGAATATTAAAGGCATCGCAAAAACGAATGAAACGTGCTGCTTTGTCAGACGAATCCACATCAAGCACGCCCGCCAACACCATAGGCTGATTGGCCACAAAACCAACCGATTCGCCATCCATACGTGCAAATCCAATTACAATGTTGGCTGCAAAACGTTCCTGAACTTCAAAGAAATCAGAATCGTCGCAAATGGCACGAATGATTTTCCTTACATCATAAGGTTTCTTTGAATCTGTAGGAAAAATTTCATCAATCTTATATTGTTTATACTTGGGTTGTTTTACAGGAAAAGATTCTGCTTTTTTGCTGTTGTTCCATGGAATAAATGTAACCAGCTTTTTAATCTGCTCAAAACATTCTATTTCGCTGTCGGCAAAAAAATGGGCATTCCCTGTGATTTCGGCATGAACCCTGGCACCACCCAAATCTTCCATAGAAATGTCTTCGCCCAACACGGTTTTAATAACTTCGGGACCAGTGATAAACATTTTCGAGATTTTATCAACCACAAAAACAAAGTCGGTGAGTGCAGGTGAATAAACCGCACCTCCGGCACATGGGCCAAGGATGATTGATAATTGCGGTATCACTCCTGATGCCAGGGTATTGCGGTAAAATATTTCGCCATAACCCGCCAATGAGTTTACACCTTCCTGAATACGTGCTCCACCCGAATCGTTGATACCAATCAAAGGAACTTTCATTTTCATGGCATGATCCATTATTTTGGTAATCTTTTTGGCATGCATATAGCCCAGCGAGCCTCCGGCAACCGTGAAATCCTGAGCAAAAATGCAGATAGGATAGCTGTTGATGGTACCTGTTCCTGTGACAACTCCATCGCCGGGAAGATATTTTTTGTCCATATCGAAATCTTTTCCGGCATGTTCTACAAACAAATCGTATTCGTGAAACGAACCATGATCCAATATAGCCAGTATTCTTTCACGGGCAGTGAGTTTTCCGCCGGCTTTTTGTTTCTCTATAGCTTTTTCTCCACCACCTTGTAACGCGCCCTGCATACGTTTTTTTAGGTCGGTAGTTTTCTGTCTGAGTGACATAATGTTGTATTTAGTGGATAATATATTTCTATTCCAATTTTACTAATAAAAGGCGACAAAGATACACAAATTGGTCATTTAGCAATAAACCTTTTATGTTAATCATTGTTAAGAGAATTCTTTTTCTATTCTTTATTCATTATCAGATAGGCAGTAGGAGGAATCCGGAATAAAAAATGTAAAACTCAGTATCTTTTATAACTAAAAATGACCTATTAATTACCTTTGATAAGCATGAATGACTATCGAACCACAACTCATAATAATGTGAGAGCATTATTTAATGTTATATCCTGTTTATAAACTCTTTAATTATCTTTTCTCCAGCTTCCATCTACCATTCTCTAGGGCACAAGAAACAATCTCAAGGGCACAACATGCATTTTCAAGGGCAAATGGTATAAATCCAAGCCTTGCGGATTCAATGTCGTGACAACGCTGTGCAATTGTAAGGCCAACACATGAAATCTCAAGTTGACAGGATGCAATCTCATGCCTTTGACCTATATCTCAAGCCATTGAGATTTCATGTTGTGCCTTTGAGAATGCATGTTGTGCCCTTTAGAATGCACCTCACGACCTCAGAATTCCGGCTTTTTTGCTTGTTTTTTAGTTGAAAATACTTCTAAAAAAAAATTGCTTGAAAAAACTTTTATTCGAAAAAAAAGATTACCTTTGTATAATTTTAAATATATTTAATTAAATTATTCAAGACATGAAATTCTCGCAAAAATATTTCGATTTCAACGCAGAGGTTATTATTTTTGTTGCTTATGCTACCACCACTGCCAATGTTACCCGCCTTAAGTTGGGAACCACTTTACCAGGAGAGTTAACTACTTTATTATCTGACTGGTGTTCTCTTTACGCCTTATATTTAGACCCAGCCACACATTATAGTGTTATTAAAGATATCGGCGATGCTTACGATACTTTTCATAGTAAAATTCAAGCAGTTAAAACCATGCTTAAAACTAATATCCTGATTACATTAACAAATAATGATTATACCTCCCTTTATTTACATAAAGATGCCGAAAGACGTGTACATATTCCACGTCCGGATTATGCACCAGCAAATACCGTAATAAAACAATCGCATCTGATTGCTGAGATTTTTACTTCCAACCCCAACCCACCTCATGAGGTTGAAAAAAAGATGCCTGATGATGTTGCTAAAATTGGCCGTAAAATAGCCTTCGTAAAACCAGATGATAGCCCACCGGCACTCAACTTATATCATCATATTGAACCCATAGGCTCCACAGTATATGAAATTGTTTATACAGAAGCAAACCTTGGCGCCAAGGCTTATTTGATGACCTGCTATATGAACGACCGCGGCGAAGAAGGTCCTTATAGTCGTCCGGTAGATTTTTTCTGTATATAGAAAATTTTATTTTTTATTTATCCGGCTAAAATTGAGTTTTAGCCGGTTTTTTTTATAAAAACGATGAAAGGATATCTCGAAGCTAATGCAATAAATTTGCTCCTGTTAAACTCGAAACTTGCGTACTTTCCCCTTAAGAGACTTCCAAACTAAATGCACTTAAAAAACTTTGATTCCTCTCTATTTACACAGTTTATTATAATTTTCGAAAGGTATTTTACTGCCTAAATCGATGGCTTTTTTCCAATCGGCACAGGCACCCTGCACATCTTTATTAAAATATTTTGCCTGTCCGCGGTTGGTATAGGCTTTGTAATAATCGGGTTTCAGCTCAATGGCTTTATCGTAAAACAGAATGGCTTCCGAATATTTTTTTTGTTTATCCTTGCATAAACCCATATTGAGATAAGCCTCAAAATCTTTAGGCTTTTTGGTTACCACAACCTGAAAATCAGCTAGAGCTTCATCTAATTTTAGCATCTCGTAACGTGCCAGACCGCGATTATAATAAGCATCATAATAATCGCTTTTCAGCGAAATGGCCTTGGTATAATCTTTTTCGGCCTGTTCAAAATCTTTCTTCTCGAATTCTACAAACGCCTTATAATAATACACTCCTGGATGATTTGGCTTAATTTGGATGGCAGTATCGTAATCGGCAAGGGCTTCAGCATATTTATGTTGGTCGCTATACACAAGACCACGGTTGTTGTAAGCCTGAAAATCTTTAGGCACAAGATGAATCACCCGTGTGAAATCTTCGATGGCAGCCGTGTAGTTTAACAATTGACGATACACCAGTCCGCGGTTATAATAAGCATTGGAGTATTTATCATTCAAAGAAATGGCCGAAGTATAATCCTGAATAGCGCCGTTAAAATCTTTCATCATATACTTCGAATAGCCACGGGTATAAAAAGCCATTTCGTTTTTCGGGTTTTGTTCTATGCTGAGTGTACAATCTTCAATAGCCTCTTCATTTTTGCCCATATTGCTGTAAGCTATGGCGCGATGAAGAAATGTTTTGGCATCTTTGGGGCTGTATTTTAGTGCCAGAGTGAAGTTATCAATAGCCAGTTGATATTTGCCGATTGAATTAAATGATTGCCCCATAAAATAATAAGCAGGAGCATAATCGGGTTTCTCTTTCACAGCGATTTGAAGCTCTTTGATGGCATCCGCAAAATACCCTTTATTAAAGTTTTTCACTCCCATAGAATAATGGGTTGAATCGGTTTGAGCATAAGATGTGAAAGATAATGCTATGGAGAGAAGGAGTAGGAGAAGAGTGTTTTTCAATTTATTTGTGATTTGGGATGACGGAAATTTTTAATGGATACTAATGACTATAAATCACTTTGAATGGCCACTAATGCCCATCCATTGTGAGTGCTTTTGGAAGCATTAAAAGAAAATCAAGACATTTTTGGTAATCTAATGTTGAATAAAACAGTCCTAAATTCCCCAGATTTTTATAATAATCATTTACATGATGATGGTAATATTTTTCTGATTGTATATGCCAAGCCCGTTCACCTAACTTTTCTGCTATAAACCATTTTTCTAAAAGCCGTGCCATTCTTCCATTCCCATCAGAAAAAGGGTGAATTTTAACAAATACCAGATGTATAAAGGCTGCGTAATAAAATATTTCGTCAATCGCGAGTTTCTGTTTAAACAATGATTCCATTTCTTCCCAAAAATTATTGAACTCATTTTCAACTATGGCTAAAGGTGCTGCCTCATATTGAATGCGTCCTGTTTTGTGTTCCATCACCAACATCTCTGTTTTACGGATGGTTCCTCTCTGGTTTTCAGGTAAGAGATGAGCCGAAACCAACTGATGTGCTTGCAAAAAACTCTTTTTATTCAACTTGTTTTCTTTGGCAAAAAGATAGGCATTATACAAATCGTTTGGCTTTTCGATAAGTTCAGGCAAATATTCTATATTGAGCATTTTGTGCTTCACATAACTATCAATTTCCATGACCTCACCTTCAATTCTTGAAGACGACATAACAGAAACAGAAGTGTAAAATGTAAAGCTGTGCGGCTCTATTTCACGATGTTGAATATCATAAAATTCTTTTTGAAGATCAACATCCACAAGTGATTTCCAGGAATTAAAAAAAATGTTTTTTATTAATTTATCCATAGAATTGAATCTTGTATGTGGTTTTTAAACTTCATCCTTATGATAAACCGGAGAGTTATTCTTTTTTCTCCCAAACCGGCGCATCAGGTATTTTATCAGTTTTAATGCTATGATAAATAAAATAAATGCCCAGTAAAATAAATGGGATACTCAGCAATTGTCCCATATCAATAGTCATACTTTTTTCGAAATTAACCTGAACTTCTTTCAGAAATTCGATTAGGAAACGAGCGATAAACATTGATACCAGAAAGATGCCAACAAACAATCCCGGACGAATGATTCCGTTTTTCTTTTTGTATAAAATCAACAAAATGGCTGTTATCAGTAGATAAGAAAATGCTTCGTACAATTGGGTAGGATGTCGGGGCAATAAGCCTGCTTCCGGGTCGCGAAGAAAAATAAATCCCCAGGGCATAGAAGTTACATGGCCATAAATCTCTGAATTCATCAGATTGCCAAAACGAACAAAAGCAGCTGCAATGGGTATCACAATGGCAACTCGGTCGAATAGCCACCACAGATTTACCTTAAATTGTTTAATATAAATAATAAGAGCAATAACTATAGCAATGGCCGCGCCATGACTTGCCAATCCGCCCTGCCATACCAATGGAATTTCGGATAAGTGGTTTTTGTAATAATCCCATTCATAAAAAAACACATGACCCAAACGAGCACCAACCAATACCGCAATAAAAAAATAAAAGGTAAGCCAGTCGAGCAGCTTAAACGATACTTTCTCTTTTTTAAAGATCAGATACAACACAGTATAAGCGAAGAAAAAACCCAATGCAAACAACAACCCATACCAACGAATTGAGAAACCTCCTATATCCATCGAAGGCGAAATATCAAATCTTATTTCCAGTAGATTCATAGTTTTTTATTTGGTAGTAAAGGTAATAGTATTGCCTTCCTCAATGTGATATTTGTCGGTAAATCCGGCATTCACTTCCACCACATACATACCATCAGAGGCAGAAGGAATGGATTTTTCGGAGTAAGGCTTGGTGTTTTTGGCAATGGTGATAATCTTAAATTGGTTGTCGATAAAAATAATATCCAGCGACATAATGGTATTTTTCATCCAGAAAGATAAGGGTTGCATTTGTTCGAAAACAAACAACATTCCGCAACTGTCGGGCATGGTTTTACGAAACATCAACCCTTGATTACGCGTTTCTTCTGTTTGTGCAATTTCCATACTTATGGTTTTCAGTTTCTTTTTTCCATTCAGAAACACCAATTCGCCATCTTTGCGAAACGCTGGCTCATAAGGTTTCTGTTCCTGATTGGTGTTAACAGGGTTTACTCTTTTAATACCTTTCTGGCTTCCATTGATAAAAATTATTGCCACCACTATAACAAGTATTACCAACAAACTTATTGCAATGGTTTGTTTTTGTTTGTTCGACATCATATGGTTTAGGTAAAATTGAAAATTATAAACGCTATTGCAAGTAAGAAGGTTACAAAAATGAGTCCGCGACCGGTTTTATCTGCTTTCAATTTCACCAGATAATATCTTAAAACCAAACCATTGGGAACAATACCCAACACCAGCATTTGAGCAATTTGTTTATGCGGTGGTGCCGTTGGCGAGGCGGTCATCAACAGATATAATATTCCGAAAACAATCATTGGCATCACAATGCCAAGAATTGCTCCTAACAAAAAGGAGTCTTTTTTTAATAACTTAAACATTGAATTTCCATTTTTTAATGATAGGAATTGATTGATGTGCAGTGAGGTCGTAATGTACGGGGACTATAGATACATAATTGTTTTTCAAAGCCCATTCGTCGGTGTCTTTTCCTTTATCCAGATTTTCAAATACGCCCATCATCCAGTAATAATCGCGGCCATGTGGGTCTTGGCGTTCACTGAATTCTTCTTTCCAATAAGCATCGGCCTGACGGCATATTTTAACTCCTTTAAGTTCTTTATCGGATTTAATAGGAAAGTTTACATTCAAACAAGTATTTTCTGGCAAACCGTTTTCGAGAATGTTCAGGCAAATGCTTTTTATGTAGGCTGCGGTATGACTGAAATCGGCAGTGTAGGCATAGTCGTTTAACGAAAAACCAACCGATGGAATATGTCCCATAGCCCCTTCAATTACTGCGGACATGGTTCCTGAATAAATAATATTTACAGAAGCATTGGAGCCATGATTGATACCCGAAACCAGCAAGTCGGGTTTGCGGTGCAGCACTTTGTCAACAGCCAGTTTCACACAATCAACCGGGGTGCCATTACAAAAATATTCTTTATAGTTTTTTTCTGATTTCAGTTTCTGCAATCGCAAAGGAGTGCTTACTGTGATGGCATGTCCCATTCCCGATTGTGGTTTATCCGGAGCAACCACCACCACTTCACCCAATTCTCTCACCACATTGATCAGGAAACGAATGCCCGGAGCCGAAAAGCTATCGTCGTTGGTTACCAGTATTAATGGTTTGTTCATTATTTGTTTTTGTGCAAAATTAGTAAAATTGAGTGAATTGGGGATAAAGTTTATTTATGGGATTTACTTGCCTGATGGCAGTCATACTTCATGTCATCTTTAATCAATGGTAGTTTCTTTGGATTTTGAAATACAACTTCTAACTTTCAAAAAGTTCCTCCTCTTTTCCTATCATTTCATTATTTTCTTTAATTTTGGCAAAACCTTTACGCATGGCTAAGCGAAACAAATGGATTTTACTGGTAGTTGGTTTGATAATAACAGCTTATCTTATCTGGTTTTTTTCCAGTATTGTAATCTATATTCTTATATCGGCTGTTTTATCAGTTATGGGGCATCCTCTGGTAGAAATACTGGATAAAATAAAACTCGGCAAATTCAAAATGCCTCACACTCTAAGCGCCCTGATAACATTGCTGGTTATTTATGGAGTGATAATTGGCTTTTTTGCATTTGTGGTTCCTATGTTGGTGGCGCAAATACAATCGCTTACACAAATAAATCCGGTGATATTGATGGACAGTATCAAAGAACCTTTGGCATGGCTGAATAATTTTCTTTTAACTCATCAAATGATTTTGCCAAACGAAAGCATAGAAATGATCATAAGCAATAAAGTAAATGCTTTTGCCAATCTGGCCAATGCATCGGATATTGCTAATACTCTGATAAGCTTTGCAGGAAGTTTGTTTATTGCCATTTTTGCAGTGGGCTTTGTTACCTTTTTCTTTCTGAAGCAAGACCGAATGTTATTAAATGGCATTATGATACTCACACCGCCGAGACTTCAATCGGAGATTAAACACATTTATCTGAAAATAATTCAGATGCTGTCGAAATATTTTCTGGGTCTCTGCCTCGATTTGTTTATTGTGATGACTCTTATAACCATATCCACCTGGTTGTTTGGATTTAAAAATGCCTTGATGATAGGTTTTTTTGCAGGCATTATGAATATTGTCCCTTATGTAGGACCATTTATTGGCTGGACCATAGCCATGTTGTTTGCCATTACAGGAATTATTGATGCAGGGCAAAGTCTTGATTTATTTCAAGTGTTCCTGAAAATCAGCGGAACCTTAATTGCGGTTAATCTTTTAGATGCATTTATTTTGCAACCTACCATCTATGCAAATGTGGTAAAAGCCCATCCCCTGGAAATCTTTCTGGTGATATTGATGGCAGGAAGTCTGGCAGGAATCCCCGGAATGATACTGGCCATACCTGCTTATACCGTATTAAGGATTATTGCCAAAGAATTTTTGCATAATTATCCTATTGTGAAACGGTTCACTCAGAATATTTAAAGCGATGCAATGTCAGTAATCCATGATTTGCTTCGCTTGCTTAGGGTACTCACTTTTAAGAGAATCTGGAATTATCTGCTGATACTTTGGAATTACAGGCTGGCGCGAATCACAAAAAAAATAATACATAAAGGGCAACCTGCTTATATCTCAGTAGAACCCACTACACGATGTAATTTGCATTGTGCACAATGTTTCACGGTGGATAAAGCTTTCACTCGTGCTAAAGGAAACCTGATGCCGGAAACTTTTACTAAGATAGTGCAACAGGCATCACCTTACGCTTTTTATATGAATTTATATTTTCAGGGAGAGCCTTTTATCAACGAGCATCTGAGCGAATATATTTTCAAGGCCAGGCAATCGCGTTTTTATGTGGCTGTTTCTACCAATGCACATTATTTGTCGAAAACCAATGCTGAAAAAATTATACTGGCAGGCCTCGATAAAATCATTGTTTCTGTGGATGGTGTTGATGCCGAAACCTATAATAAATACCGCAAAGGCGGCGATTTCGACAAAGTGATAGATGGCATAAAAACACTGGTGGCTACTAAAAGGGAAAAGAAAGTGAAACATCCTTTTATTGAACTTCAGTTTTTGTTGCATAAGCAGAATGAGAGTCAGGTGAAAGAAATAAAGGCAATGGCAACATGGTTAGGAGTAGATAAAGTAGCCATCAAATCCTTTCAGTTGATTGATACCACTCAGGCAATGGATTGGTTGCCCGAAAAGAAATCAAGATATAAAACCGATAAAGACGGAAATGCAATCATCAACAGCCGTCTTCCCAATCGTTGTTTCCGTATGTGGAATTCGTGTGTAATCACCTGGGATGGACAAGTAGTGCCCTGTTGTTTTGATAAAAATGCAGATTATAGTTTAGGTAATATCAATGATACAAACCTAACAGAGATTTGGGAAAGCAAAGCTTATAACGATTTCAGGAAAAAGGTATTTAAGGAGCGGAAAAATATTTCTATTTGCTGCAACTGCAGTGAAGGATTATAAATATTTATACATACAGAACCTCGATTTCGTAAGAACAGATAACTTATGATTATCGGTAGCAATTCCTAATACCTCTTCCTCAATATCGGGGAGGTTCACTGTTTTTTCATCGTAGGTGGTTAAATCCAGCGATTTCAAAGCCTTTTTATCCAGATAAACAAGATGGTCGCTGAAAACCTGAAAAGTCTTTATGTTTTTGATGGGGATGGTTTTTAGGTAAGTGGCATATCTGTCGAAAACAAATATCCCGTAAAGGGGATCGTTTACATAAACCATGTTGCCGTTTTCTACAATGAAATCAGGTTTGAATTCATGGCCTACCAAATCGCTGATGTTTCCGCTTTGTTGCGACATTTGCAAATTGACATCAAATCGTACCAATTGATTGCTCAATGGATCGAATATCCAGAAGCCGCTATCGTAAGAAGAGGCAACCAAAGAGGCACTGTTGAATCCCAAATCGGTTAATGAGATGGGCGTTTTTTTCAGACTTAACTTATTGTCGAGAAACTTAATTTTACCAAAATCTCCATTTAAAATAATAATCTTTAAGGGATCAGAAACATCAATATCTGTGATCAATCCATCGCTTAATTCGGAATAGGAATACAGATAATTGCCTTCAGCATCGTATTTCTTCAGGCTGCTTTTTTCGAGGATATAAATATTGCCCAGATTGTCGTTTACAATGCGATTGCCTGTAACATCTGTGCATTTCTTTAGTTCATACGTCTGATTCTGTGCTTGTGCAGCAATAACAAAAGCAATCATCATTAGCAGACTGATTAAAACCACTTTTTTCATAACACAAGGGTTAATGATAATATTTCTTCCACATTTTTTCTGTCGTTCGATAAGCGGGGCACTTTATGCTGACCGCCTAATTTGCCTTTGTTTTTCAGCCATTGGTAAAAGCTACCTTCGGGTAATACTCTGATAACGGGTTTATGCAAAATCATATCGTGATAACGTTTGGCTTCATAATCGGAATTCAATGCTTTTAATGCATTATCAAAAACCTCTCCGAAATAATCAATATTATCAGGTGGTATAACAAATTCTATCAGCCATTCGTGTGCACCTGATGCTTTCTCTGAATAAAAGACAGGGGCAGCCGTGTATTCAGAAATCACTGCATTTGTTTTTTTACAGGCAATGGAAAAGGCTTCATCGGCATTATCCACCATCAACTCTTCGCCAAATGCATTCATGAAACTGCGGGTACGGCCTGTTATCTTGATTCGGTGTGGATTGAGGGAAGTGAATTTAATTGTATCGCCAATGCGGTAACGCCACAAGCCTGCATTGGTGGAAATGATGAGGGCATAGTTTTTT
>CAYYQJ010000019.1:0-14488 GCA_964473775.1 uncultured Bacteroidales bacterium
GAGATAGCTTCAGGTGACTGGAGTTCAGACGTGTGCTCTTCCGATCTACTACTAATTCACCTGCTATTAATTCAGAATTAGTTATAAATATAAATGATCCAGACTATAACCCTGGAGGAACAATTTTTAATTATGGTGTTCCGCCTATTAATGCTTATGAATATTTTGGTCAAGGACTTACAATATTTACAGGGCCATTTGATAATAATGCAGGATGCCCACCTTTACCTTTATATAAAGCATATGATATTAAAAATAAAATTAGTGATTTAGAAAATTTGGTGACTGACGACAAGCAATTCAGTCTTTTTTCAATAGAGCAGCATTACGATGCATTATTAAAAGTTTATGGAATGCTATTACATCAACCAGAATTATTGGATAGTTCGAAGCTTTTACATATTTTTTATGATTCTGTAAAAAACAGTAATATAGGCGCAATTGTAAAAACAGAAAGTGCATTAGGGAATGGTGATTTTAAAAAAGCGGAAGGCTATATGGCATATTTTATTCCTCAGAACAGAACAGAAAGGAATTACAAGAAATTCTATACGGTTTATAGCCATTATATTCAGAATAAGTTTTCTGTTACTGATGAATATATGCTGACAAATTTAATTTCAGATTGTCCAATGCGAGACGGGCTGGCGGTGAATAAAGCGAGGGCATTGCATAATATAATTTATAAAGATTTTAAGCAATTTGATGATAATTGCACAGATACTATTGCTGAAACCTATTGTGATAATACTATTTGTGGAGGATTTAATGATAGTTTTGATTGTGGCGGAGGTGCTGTTGTAAACGATACACTTTATATTGTGGATAATAATAAGAATTTTGCAAGTTCGGTATCACCTGCTTTGACAGATAAGGATGGAAATTTTAGATTTGATGCCGAAGAGATTTCGACATTGGATCCAAATGAACTTTATAATATTGTTAGCAAAAGTGGCTTTGAATTAACTGGTTATGAACCTATGACAGTTGCTGGATGGATAAATGAGAATCCACTTACATTGTCAAGCAATCAAAATGTAAATCAGGAGTGGGTAGCAAAGTATAGAGGTCCTGATGAATTAAATGATAATGCTATAGCATTAGATTTGGCTCAGAATGTATATGTTGTTGGCAGAAGTGTTTCCAGTGGTGTTGGAAATAGATTTGCAGTTGTAAAATATGATATCGCAGGTAATGAAAAATGGGCCACTCGTTTTGATAACGAAATACAAAATTTTTCATCCTTGGTTATGAGTGCTGTAAAAGTTGACCCATCCTCAAATGTTTTTGTTGCAGGAATCTATAAAATAAATATAGATCAGGAAACTTCAGCATACGGATTAGTAGTTGCAAAAATAGATGAATCAGGAAACTTATTATGGGGTGAGGCTTATGATAACTTTTTTTGGATTAATAAGAATCCTTCAATAATTGGTCTATATTTGGATCAGGATGACAATGTTATTGTAGGTTGTAATTATTATCCGGAAGATGGATTTATTATTGCAAAATACGATGGTGAAACCCACGAACTGCTATGGTCGATAGATAAGACTGATATATCATCAGAAGGTGTTGAACTTTCAGTAAATTCAATGATAGTAGATCAGGACGATAATATTATTTTTTCGGGCAAGGTTTCAACTGATTGGGCTGAGAATGGGAATTATTTTACTTATAAATTAAATCCAGAGGATATGGAGAATAATAAGTCATTTATTTTTCCAGGCACATTTGAGACTATTGGCGAAGATGGAAATTGGGTAGCCACATCGAATATTGCAGATGATGATGGTAATATTTATGTTACCGGATATTCTTCTGATGATGGAGCTACTATTGCAACCGTTAAATACGATCCTTTAAATGAAGAAAATAATTGGGTTAGCATCCTTACTGCTGAAGAAATGAATTATGATTGGATTGCGGGTAAAATTCCAAACAAAATGTTGTTAGATAAAAATGGATATATATATGTTTTTGGAGCTGGAGGAGACGAGGAAGGGAACTCGTATTATATAATTAAGTACGACTTACTGGGAGATGTTGTTTGGAAAAAGGATCACTTAAAAGCGAATAATTTTATGCTTTCGGCAGCAGCAATAGATGCAGATGGTAAACTATATTTTACAGGTTCATCTTTTTGGGCAGAAAATGAAAACAATTACAGTAGTTATTATACAGCTAAAGTTGACGGTGATCTTATAAACGATGAACTAAATGTTTTATGGGAAACTACTTATAATGGACAAAAAAATTATGACAGGCCATCTTGTATAAAAATCAGTAGCAATGGCAATGTATATGTTACAGGAAGCAGTGCGTGGAGTGATGAGGGGCAATTTGAATTTGCTACTTTAAAGTATGGACAATGTCCTTCGAGAGCTAATTTGCGAAATTTGTCGCATTCATCTGATAAGCCTCCAACACTAGAAAATCAATATGTGAAAGTTTATCCGAATCCGGCAAAAGATGAATTTTATGTTGAATATTTTGAAGATGCGAAAGGACAGGAGATGGTTACATATCTTTACAATATTTATGGAGGCTTGGTTAAAAAAGTTCAAACAAATAATCAAAATAAATTAACAGTCAATACGAAAGATATTACATCCGGCATATATTTCTATAAAGTTATGGTAGGAAATACTAATGTAGGTAATAATAAAATAGTGATTATTAGATAATTATAAAAGGAAATAATTGATAATTATGAAGCGACTTATTCTTGTGGCAATATTGTATATTGCGACATTGCATTGCATTGCTCAAGTGAATTTGGTTAATAACCCTGGTTTTGAATTATTGCATAATTGTCCAAATGGACCATACCAACTTGATTCTGCTATTGGATGGCAAAGACCAATGGCATGTGGGGGGTCTCCTGATTTATTTAATTTTTGTTGTACAAATCCTGCTTATTGTGGAATACCATCCCAATCAAATTTTAATTCATTTCAATATCCTCATTCAGGTAAAGGATATGCTGGTATTGAAACCTTATATGGCGGGACAACCAATATGAGAGAATATATTCAAAATAAACTAATTAAAAAATTGTTTCATGCACATATTTATTGCATAACAATTTTTGTTAGCTTATTAGATAATTCTCAAGCTTATATTACAAAATTAGGATCTTATTTTGATGATGGAAGCATTACAGCTACTTCATCATTTGGATTAATACAAGTTACTCCTCAAGTATATAATTCAACACAGCCATTAAATGACACCTTAAACTGGATAAAAATAGAAGGCTCATTTACTGCAAGCGGTGATGAAGAATATATTACTTTAGGGAATTTTTTTGATGATAATAATTCCGGACTAGTAATTATAGGTACACCCTCGAATTGGTATACTTATTATTATATAGATGATGTCAGTGTAATTGATATGGATTTGCCAGTTCATGCCGGAAATGATACAATAATAAACCAGGGAGATAGTGTTTTTATTGGTCGTCCTTCGGAAGTTGGACTAGATGAAGATTGTATATGGTTTGTTAATGGCGTGCCCATAGATACCATAGCTGGTTTGTGGGTAAAGCCTGATAGTACTACCACTTATGTTTTGCAGCAAACGATTTGTGGGAATGTGAAGTATGATACGGTAACGGTGATAATTAAGGGAGATGGGATTGGAGAGTTTGGGATTGGGAAAAAATTGAGGGTTTATCCTAATCCTGCGGTGGATGAGTTTTATATAGAATACAGTGGTTATGATACAGGAGAAGGAATGGTGATGGAGGTTTATAATATTTATGGGAGCTTGGTTAAGGAAGTGCATGTAAATAATAGGAGCAAAATAATTATTAGTACAAGGGATATGCCCTCGGGAATATATTATTATCAGGTTAAGCTTGGGAACAATTCTGTAGGTAAAAATAAAATAATGGTAATCAAATAAAAACCAAAAAAAGTCTAAAGAAATTAGCTTTTTAGACTTCCTTTTAAAATTATATAAATGAAAATAAAACTTCTTTTTTTTATGATAGGAATATTTTTTTCTATGGAGGGGTTTGGGCAGGAGGACCTAGTACCGAATGGGAATTTTGAACAATATTTCGGTTGCCCAACTAATTTTGCTCAAATTGATTCACTACTTTATTGGATGAATCCAACGGCATATTTAATAGGTACACCCGATTATTATAATCGATGTAATACTACTAATGTTAGTATTCCAAATAATAATTTTGGTTATCAAGAAACACATAGTGGTAATGGTTATTGTGGATTAATTATTGATTATCCTACTATTGCGAATTATAGAGAATACATAGAAGTACAATTACTATCTGAAATGAACGCTGGAAGATGTTATCATATTTCAATGTTTATAAATCTATCGAATTCAAGCAAATTAAGCAGTAAAGATATAAGCGCTTACTTTTCAGATACAATAATACAGGGAGTTAATAACTATCTTCCTTTATCATTTATCCCTCAATTTACTTACAATGGTACACTTTATCCTGATACTTTAAACTGGACTTTAGTAGATGGTGATGTTATGGCTAACGGTGGGGAGAAGTATTTAATCATTGGAAATTTTGATTATGATTATGCAACAGATACAATATTCACCAACAGTGCAGGACATCATTTTCAAGTTTATTTATATGTTGATGATGTAAGTCTTTTTGAAAATGACTTATCGGATATCATAGCGCATGATACAATAATATCACAAAGAGATAGTGTATTTCTTGGGAGTCAATCTGATTTGCTTAATAATGAAAATTACATTTGGTTTTTAAATGGAGTAGCGATTGATACTTCATCAGGAATATGGGTAAAACCTGATACCACTACTACTTATGTTTTGCAACAAACGATTTGCGGGGGCGTGAAGTATGATACGGTAACGGTGATAATTAAGGGAGATGGGATTGGAGAGTTTGGGATTGGGAAAAAATTGAGGGTTTATCCTAATCCTGCGGTGGATGAGTTTTATATAGAATACAGTGGTTATGATACAGGAGAAGGAATGGTGATGGAGGTTTATAATATTTATGGGAGCTTGGTTAAGGAAGTGCATGTAAATAATAGGAGCAAAATAATTATTAGTACAAGGGATATGCCCTCGGGAATATATTATTATCAGGTTAAGCTTGGGAATAACGTTGTGGGGAAGGATAAGATTGTGATAATGAAATAGAATTTTGGAGGAATGGATAGGAAATCCGTTAAAAAATTGTTTGTTAAAAAGAAGCCTTTCGTTATTGTGAAAGGCTTCTTTTATTTTTGGTGAATTTAGTTTGGTTGAAAGATAATAGCCCGACTATTTCTCTCTTTCAATCTTAATCATGCTTTTTATCGCTGCCAGATGAATGGATTCAAAGATTTTGGTTGTAAGGTCATCATCCAGGTTGTTTTCTTTGGCCAGATTTCTACGCGAATGTAATATCTCCTGCCAACGTTGGGGTTCGAAAAAGGGCAAATCAAGCTGTTTTTTTAATTCGCCCATTTTATTCACCAGTTGCATCCTTTTTCCTAAGGTCTCTATTAAAATATGATCCAGTTCATCTATCTCTTTTCTCCAACCATCAAAATTTGAAGAAATATTCAGACTATTTTTAATACTATTTTTTCTTGAATCAATCATAGAGTTTTTGACTAATAAAATATTATCTCCAGAATAAGGAATTAAAAATTGCTCCACGTCAAGTTTTAACAAAACTTCAATAAACCCCGGTATGTTACTTAAAAAAGAAGGACAAATTTCTATCATAATTTTAGTATTTGGATAGAAGCTTCTTACGAAAAAAAATTCTGACAATTGTTCTACAACTCCATTCATTTTTTCCTTCCTGAAATAGGTGGCATTTATTCTAAATATAACCTTTTTATCGAAATTATTCTGTTCAATTATTTTTTTCGTAAATAAAAAAATACTGTTATCAATATACTCCGGAATTATCATGCCTAAATTTTGTATTTTGGACACATACAATGCAACAGGAATTTTGTAGTACATTCTATTTAGAGAAAATAATAACTTATCCATTTTATGATAAGTTTCAAAGGATATTGCTATGCCTGGATTGAAAGATGAATTTTTACTTAATTCCTCAAATAAATGTTCCTTAAAAGGCTTGTCAAAGTAGAACCAAAAAATAGGTTTAGTAGTCATAATCTTCAAAAGATGTTTAAGAAGAGCAATATTTAGAGGATATAAAGAATTTTTTTCAATCGCATTGATTATATCGGCAGCTACTCTTAAGTTTGGTGATGGCCGAAGGAATATCAGCATGGCTGAAAACCGAATTTCCTGCCACAACAATGTCGGCCCCAGAGCTCACAATATCATGAACATTATCCTGATTGATGCCTCCATCCACTTCTATTTTTGCCTTAGAATTGTTGCGATAAATAAGTTCTTTGGTTCGTCTGATTTTATTTAAAGAATCAGGAATAAATTTTTGCCCTCCAAAGCCTGGATTTACTGACATAATTAAAACCATATCGGCAATTCCGATAATTTCGTCGAGCAAACCCACCGGAGAATGAGGATTCAGAGCCACGCCAGCTTTGATATAATATGATTTGATGAGATTTAAAGTGCGGTTCAGATGTTGGCAGCTTTCGTAATGCACCGTAAGATATTCGGGACTGTAAGCAGCAAATTTTTCAATATACCTATCAGGATCAACAATCATCAGGTGGATATCGAGCGGTTTTTTGGCATGTTTTGCAATGGTTTCGATAATCGGAAACCCAAAAGAAATGTTGGGCACAAACACACCATCCATTACATCCACATGAATGAAATCGGCATCACTCGAATTAATAATTGCAATTTGTTCTTTTAAGATGCCAAAATCGGCGGATAAAATGGATGGCGAAAGCTGATGACTCATGAAAAATAATTTAACACAAATCTACAAATTTTTCCTAACCTAAATATGATTTTAGATTTTTACTTCGGTAAGAATTTTTTAAACGGCGGATTGCTTTGTCTTTAACCTGACGAACTCTTTCGCGGGATAAATCTAATTTCACAGCAATTTCTTCCAGAGTAAGTGGTCGGAGGCCATTCAATCCAAAATAATTACGGATAACTTCTGCTTCCTTTTTAACTAAAGTAGAAACGGTTCTTTCTATTTCAAATTTTAAAGAATCTTTTATCAACGAATCTTCAGGGTTTGCTACATCATCATCACGCAATAAATCGAGCATGGTGGTATCCTCTTCCGGAGTTAGTGGCGCATCCATAGATAAATGCTTATTGGCAATTTTCAAAGAATTGGTAACCTCCGACAAAGAAACGCCCAACATTTCAGCGATTTCATCGGGAATGGGTTCTCTTTGATTCACTTGTTCAAAAGCACCAAAAGATTTGTTAATACGATTGATACTACCGATTTTATTCAAGGGTAAACGAACAATACGTGAATTTTCGGCAATGGCCTGTAAAATGGATTGACGGATCCACCATACGGCATAGGAAATAAATTTAAAGCCTTTGGTTTCATCAAACCTTTGGGCGGCTTTAATCAAGCCCAGGTTTCCTTCATTAATTAAATCAGGCAAATGTAATCCCTGATTTTGATATTGTTTAGCAACTGAAACCACAAACCGCAGATTGGCCAGGGTTAATTTATATAATGCAGCCTGATCGCCCTGACGAATTCGTTGTGCCAAAACTACTTCTTCTTCAGCAGTAATTAAGTCAACTTTGGCAATCTCCTGTAAATATTTATCAAGCGACTCTGTTTCACGATTTGTAACCTGTTTGGAAATCTTCAACTGTCTCATAATAGAATTTTTTTGAAATTAATTATACCACTATAGGTATAATTGCAATTCTCTAAAAGAACAGGATTCTAAAAAAAAAGTGTCCCAGTAAAGAATCATTACTAAGACACATTTTAAATAAGAATGGTTGCTTACAAGAAAAATTATTCTACGGGAGTTCAAAAAAATGCTTTTTCATCGTTGACTTCAATTTTTAAAATACTCACTTACCAGAGTAAATTCCGCTTTCAAAAATCTTGTCGCCTCGAAAAATCTAATTTTTAGAACCCCTCCCTAGTTTTTTTCCGGTCTTGGGAGTAAAACTCTTCTTGAAAGTTTTAGTTTTCCGGTTTTGCTATCTATTTCAATAAGCTTAACTTCTACTACATCACCTACTTTCAGCACATCTTCTACATTGGCTACTCTTTCCCAATTGATTTCTGAAATATGGAGCAATCCATCTTTGCCAGGAAGTATTTCTACAAACGCTCCGAATGACTGGATGTTTTTAACCACTCCTTTATATACATCACCTACTTCAGGAACAGCCACAATTTGTCTGATTCTTTTTATAGCTGCATCGATGGAATCTTTGTTCACTGCAAAAATATCAATATGGCCAAATTCTCCAACTTCTTCGATAATAATGGTAGAATTGGTTTGTTTTTGCATTTCCTGAATAATTTTTCCGCCAGGTCCGATTACAGCGCCAATGAATTCTTTAGGAATAATCATTTTTTCTATGCGAGGTACAAATGGTTTGTAATCAGCACGAGGTTCTTTAATGGTTTTTTCAATTTCGTTGAGAATATGCATGCGGCCTTCTTTTGCCTGCATCAACGCTTCAATCAAAATTTCGTAAGAAAGACCATCCACTTTTATATCCATCTGACAGGCAGTGATACCATCGCGGGTTCCGCAAACTTTAAAGTCCATATCTCCTAAATGATCTTCATCGCCCAGGATGTCGGAAAGTACTGCATATTTTTTAGTTTTTTCGTCAGTGATTAGTCCCATTGCAATTCCGGAAACAGGTTTTTTTAATTTTACGCCTGCATCCATCAATGCCATAGTTCCGGCACAAACTGTTGCCATGGAAGACGAACCGTTTGATTCGAGAATATCAGAAACAATACGAATGGTATATGGATTTTCTTCTCCCCAGGGAATCATATTTTTTAATGAACGATGTGCCAGATTTCCGTGACCAATTTCGCGACGACCTGTTCCACGAACCATTTTTGCTTCACCTGTTGAGAAAGGAGGAAAATTATAATGCAATAAGAATTTGTTTTTGCCTTCGAAAATAACACCATCAATAATCTGATCGTCCATTTTGCTTCCTAAGGTCACCGTAGTAAGTGATTGGGTTTCGCCACGTGTAAAAATTGCTGAACCATGTGCAGCAGGCAGATAATTTACTTCTGTCCAGATGGGTCTGATTTCGTTTAATTTTCTTCCGTCCAAACGAATGCGGTCGTTTAGAATCACATTTCTGATAGATTCTTTTTCAACCAAAAAGAAATAACGGTTTATCATAGGTTTTTTTGCATCGCGTTCTTCTTCAGGAATGGTAAGCAAAAATTCTTCTTTTATTTGATCTAAAGCATCCATACGGTCATGTTTTGCTGATGCAGAAGAAGCTATTTTTGAAATCCTATCATAAGCAAAAGCTCTGAGATCTTCTTTCAAAGTATCGTCATTCACTTCGTGACAATATTCGCGTTTCACTTTAGCTTTTTCAACCATTGCAGCCAAATCTAGCTGAGCCTGACATTGAATTTTAATGGTTTCGTGAGCAAATTTCATGGCTTCAGCCAAATCAGTTTCAGAAACTTCTTTCATTTCGCCTTCAACCATCATGATGTTATCCATAGATGCAGCAACAATGATGTCGATATCCGAATTTGGAATATCCGAAGTGTTAGGATTTATAACAAATTTTCCGTCTAAACGGCAAACACGTACTTCAGAAATTGGTCCGTTAAAAGGAATATCTGAAACAGTGAGTGCAGCCGAAGCAGCCAAACCGGCCAATCCATCGGGCATACATTCTTTATCTCCAGAAATCAGAGTAACCAATACCTGAGTTTCTGCATGGTAATTATCTGGAAACAAAGGACGAAGAGCTCTATCGATTAATCTTGAAATTAATATTTCATATTCTGATGGACGGGCTTCGCGTTTAAAGAAACCTCCCGGAAAGCGGCCTAAAGCTGCATATTTTTCCTGATAATCCACCGACAAAGGCATAAAATCGACATTTTCACCCGCCTCTTTTCGGGATACTACTGTTGCTAAAAGCATAGTATCTCCCATTTTTACTACTACAGACCCATCTGATTGTTTGGCCAGTTTGCCTGTTTCAATTTCAATAATTCTACCGTCACCAATGTCGAACGTTTTTTTAATACCTTCCATAATTCTTTTTTTTTACCTCTTTAATATTTATACTTTTTCTTAAACAAAAAAAGGCAATTCACATTGCCTTCCTTTTGTATTTTTATTTACTTTATTTTCTTAAATTCAGTTTCTTAATAATGCTACGATATCTTTCAATATCTGTTTCTTTAAGATAATCGAGCAATCTTCTTCTTTTTCCAACCAGACGAACCAACGACCTGCGTGTAAAATTATCTTTTTTATTTACTTTTAGATGTTCTGTCAAATGGAGTATACGAAAGGTAAACAATGCTACCTGACCTTCAGATGATCCAGTATCGAATTCTGATTTTCCGTATTGTTTAAATAAATCTTTCTTTGTCTCGCTTGTTAAATACATGATATAATCTTTAATAAAATGGAGTGCAAAAGTACAATTAATATTTTTACAATTACAAATTTTTTTAAAAAAGTTTTCTCAAACTACTGTTTGAAGCCCAGATTTACTGTATATTCTCCACTGATTAATTTGGTAGTTGTGGCAGGATTGAGATTATAAATCATTTTTTTTGTATATCGGCATGAGAAAATTCCTACACTTATATCTGCAGGCGCAATATTAGTGTAAGCAGGCCTTTCCTCTATAATTGATGACGAAGGCTTGTTCAAATCAATATACACACTCAAATCATCGCCACCTACTGCGATATTGAATTCCAGATTCCCTATAATACGATCTACATTATAATTAATTGGTATTACTGCCTGTAGATGCTTAAAAAAACCGTCACTTTTATAGTTTGTCTGTAATAATTCCCCTCCATTCAAATCCGTAGATTTTACAGAACCTAAATACCAATCAACAATTTTATCAGTAGAAACAAGTGTTGTTTTATCCACTTCTCTATAATGAAAACGGAAATAGGGCTGATAAACCCGCCCATTTTTTGCTGATTTCCATTTTACATCATAGGTATCGTAATCATCGTTTTGATTAACCAATCCAAAAAATGGAAAAGGATTAGGGGGGGTGGCAGGAGGATACGCTGGTAACTGTATCGAAAAAGTATTTACCAAACCGGTGGTTGAAGTGGATTCTTGCTGAGTTTTATTATTTTTAATTACTATTTTATATGTGCTCACAACATTCAATAATGGATTGGGTTTGAAAAAATATACTTCCTGATCCGGAAAATAAAAAATGCCTGAATCTTTAACTAAATTTAAATCAGACAACATTTTTTTTTGCAAATAAAAAGTACGGCTCACATTGCCATTGGTGGTTTCAAATACTTTTACATCAATGTCGTCGCCATAAGAACTAAAAGATTGGTCTTGCGCCATTTCGTATGCACTGATATCGCCAAGAAATGCCTTGGAAACTTTTACATACTGTGTGGAATCGTTTTGGCTTAACAATCCATAAACCACAGTAATATCCTTCTTTTGAGCATTGATATCAAAATCAGTAGAACAACCAAATAGTGCAATTATTAAAAAGGAAGCAATCAACCCGAGAAGAAACCTCATACCATCAAAAATTTGAACAAAGGTAATATTTTTAATGTTTGCGGACATTTATTCAAAAAATAATTTGGCATTTACTGCGATTTAATACCTTTGCATTAAATAAATTCATAAGCTTATGTCAACCGAATCAGAAAAAATCTCGAAAGTTACCACCCATGTTTTGCAGGAAATGAAGCTTAAAGGTAAAAAAATTGCCATGCTTACTGCTTACGATTATTCATTTGCAAAGATTTTGGATGCCGCCAATATTGATGTTATTTTGGTTGGCGATTCTGCCTCCAATGTGATGGCAGGCCACACCTCTACCCTACCCATAACACTGGATGAAATGATTTACCATGCTTCCTCAGTGGTTCGTGGTGTGAGTCGGGCTTTGGTGGTGGTTGATTTGCCTTTTGGTACTTATCAGGGCAACTCTAAAAATGCGCTGATGACCGCCATACGTATTATGAAAGAAGCCGGTGCCGATGCAGTGAAACTGGAAGGCGGCAAGGAAGTGATTGAATCGGTGGAAAGAATTTTGTCGGCAGGCATCCCCGTGATGGGACATCTGGGACTGACACCTCAATCTATTCATAAATTCGGGACTTATGTAGTGCGCGCTACCGAAGAAAAGGAAGCACAGAAACTAAGGGATGATGCCAAATTGCTGGATGATGCGGGATGTTTCGGAATTGTGTTGGAAAAAATACCTGCAAAACTGGCCACAGAAGTTACTAATATGGTGAAAACACCTACCATCGGCATTGGTGCCGGAGGCGGAACCGACGGACAGGTGTTGGTTTTGCACGATATGCTGGGCATCAACATCGATTTTTCGCCCCGCTTTTTGCGTCGATATCACAACCTGCACGAAGAAATCACGGGTGCGGTGATTGCTTATATTGACGATGTTAAAGGCAGCAGGTTTCCTAACGAAAAAGAGCAATACTAAGCCTGATGTTTGATATCGCAACTCAATTATTGTTTGAAGACAATCATCTTATTGTTGTTAACAAATATCCGGGGCAATTGGTGCAACCCGACAATTCGGGCGACGATGCGCTGGAAGACCAAATTAAAATTTATCTGAAATTTAAATACAACAAACCCGGAGATGCTTTTCTGGGTGTGGCGCATCGTATCGACCGACCGGTGAGCGGTGCTGTGGTGTTTGCCAAAACCAGTAAAGCTTTGGTTAGGCTGAACGAGATGCTGAAAAAGCATGAGCTAAAAAAAACCTATTGGGCAATAGTGAAAAACCAACCTCCCGAGGCCGAAGCCCATCTGATACATTATCTTTTGCGCAACGGCAAACAAAACAAAACCCAGGTGTATAATATGCCTGTGGACAATGCTCAAAGGGCCGAACTTACTTATAAAACCATTGCGCATAGCGATAAATATTTTCTAGTGGAGATTGATTTACAAACCGGCCGCCACCATCAGATTCGGGCACAAATGTCGCATATCGGTTGCCCTATTAAAGGCGATATTAAATATGGTGATAAACGCACCCTGCCCGACGGTTCTATTTGTTTGCATGCCCGAAGGGTTGAGTTTATTCATCCTGTGAGCAAAGAGGCTATGAATATTGTAGCGCCATTGCCTGAAGGGGGATTTTGGAAGATGTTTGAGAAGGTTTGAAGAGGAGACCACTAAGGCACTAAGAGCACTTAGAAACACTAAGAAGCACGGAGGAATCAATTAAACAATCATCCTTAAACGCAGATTTTCTTTGTGAACCTTTGTGAAACCTTAGTGAACCTTTGTGGAATAGCTATACACAAAGTTGCACAAAGAACCTCAAAGCTTCACAAAGGAATCATACCATTAATCACCAACCACCACCTTCCCCGTGGCTACCTCTTTTTCATCCAACACCAATCGTAGAAAATACATTCCATTATTCAGCCCTTTGCGGGTTAGCTGAATTTTATCTGCATCCTTATATTGGTTTTGAGTTACGAGTTTGCCTTGAATATCATACACTGAAAGTGCAATTTGATGGTAGGTTTGGGAGAGGGTGATTTGGGTGGAGGTGGAGAAGGGGTTGGGGGAGATGGAAAATTCTGACTTTGTTTTATAATTTTCAATACCATTGACATAATCAAGAAAGCAGGTAGGATAACCATAATCGTGATAAATTAAAGTATCCTTATCAATAACACAAACTAAGCTAAACCCAATGTCATAAATAAAATAATTAATAAATGGATCAAAAGGAGTCCAGGAACTTCCAATTCCTTCTATCCAAACTTCATTTATAAAATTTCTAAAATTAATCCTCTTTCTGGAACTTCCATTAATTAAAACATAATCAACAGTATCAACTTTTACAAAAACAGGCTGACCTCCCAATTGATAATTTGTATTAATAGAATCACCTTTTGAAAGTGAGAAGTCATAAATCAGGTTTTCAACATTATTTTGAAGTCTGTAAACCTTTTCAGAATCCTCACGGATATAGCAGAAATATTTTGACCAATATTGCATTAAAGAGTCATTAGAATAATAAGTTTGCTTATAAATTTTCCCATTAATCAAAGTATCACCTAAAAATTTAAACCACGTAGTATGTCCTCCACCCATATCACCTTCTAAAACTGACCAAATTTTATTTTCAGTAACAAAGGGATAATAAGTTTGCGCTTTTACTGAAGCTATTAAGCACACTATTGTAAGACCGAGTAAAACCTTTTTCATAACCCAAATTTTTAAAATTAACCATTCCAAAAAAACCACATCAAAGATACACAATAATTACCATCAAAAAAAAACTCCTTCAGATTTATATAAAATCTTCAGGAGTTGTTTTTCTAATTTACAAATTATGGTTTAAAGCAATAGCA
>CAYYQJ010000020.1:0-3174 GCA_964473775.1 uncultured Bacteroidales bacterium
ACTCCCCCCTCCTCACTTCTTCACCCTCATAAACCTCTTCAACTTAATCTTCGAAACCAGCTTCGCCTCCTCCGACCTTGCCCCATACACCGCCCTCACATACTTCTTACACTTCAGCGAAACATCCACCAAACCATCATCTTCCAGATACAAACTCCTATCCCTCTCTAATCTTTTCAGCGATGCAGCAATCTTCAAACCTTCCACCGTACCCGACAAACTCTCAAGCCTTGCCGCCGCATCATCCAGAGCAGTTATTTTCAAAAAATCCTCATTCGGAGCATAGGTAGGCTCATTCCTCAGCAACGACAACAAAAGCCCAAAAGTCTCAATTCTTTTCACCACTCCCAAATGACTATTACTCTTTCTTTTCTTCACCACCTCACCCTCTTTAGGTTTTTTCTTCCTCACCTTATCCCCCGTAAACTTATCCACCAAAGTCTTCACATCCATTTTAAAACTCTTCTCTGCATTCGTACAAAGCACCAGATTCTTCACACTTCTCATCCTTTTCACCAATTCCTCAATCATATCTTGCCTCTCATTTATAGGCAACTCAGTTGCAGCATCGGCCACTATATAATCATCATGCAATTGCCTTGCTTCCTCCTTCTGCAAAGTCATATTAGCAACACTCAATTTTTCATTCAAAGGATTATAAACCGTTCCAAAACCATTACAAATCGTAATAATAATCCCAAATCTTTCAATATTCTCAACATGAGAATCACTATATTTCTTTTCCGTACACAAATAAAATTAATAACTGAAGAAAAAATTCAAAATACACAAACAAAATTCAAAATATACAACAATAAAATAAATAAAAATGAAAATATAAATCTCGAAAAGCAAACTTCATTTATCAAAATAGCAAAATCAATATACAAAAACACAACATCAAAACACAAAATAACCACATCATTAAACAACATCAAAACATCATTTCACAAACCAAAAACAGCAATCTGCGAAATAAAATCTGCTAATAACAATACTGAATAATCATTTTACAAAATTAAAACATTCTTTTACGAAATCGCAACATCAGTATAAAATATTTATTAAACTACCCTCAAAAACCCACTAACTTCCGTTAAAGCCTCAATGTATCCTTTCAATAAACTGCAAACTCAGGGCAACATATCAATTCCTTCCACCGCAATAAAAACAAAAAGGGGCACAAACCCTGCGCCCCTTTTTCTTCAATTACGAATTAAGATGAATAACTAAAAGCCACTAGCCTCACATCTCCCATGTATCACCGCTATTAAGCAAATCATCCACATTTTTAATTGGTGAGTTAGCTTTCGAAAAAGTAATTTGTTCTTCCATCAGGTCATCATAAGTTGGAAACATAGCCGAACGAATCACACCCATAGCCATAGGGTAATGAGGTGGCTGCATTTTGGCAAGCATCAGATGAATTCCCGGATCCTGAGAATATTGATCATGAACCAGCAAATCTTCTTCAGTAACGCCGTTTTCACCAATCACAACTACTTCCAGCCCATGAGGTCCAAGTTTAATACCTTTTTCACTATTTTCTCCAAATATCATAGGCTCTCCATTTTTTAGATAAATTTGATTTATAGCTCTCAAATCTTTTGAAGTGATAGGAGTAAAAATTGCGTCGTTAAAAATGATACAATTCTGAAGCACCTCAATCACCGAAGTCCCATCGTGGCGTGCAGCTTCAAACATCACATCGGTCATCATTTTCACGTTGGTATCAACCGCGCGCGCAAAAAATGTACCTTGAGCACCCAACACCAGTTCTCCCGGATTAAAAGGATGTTCAATAGTTCCCTGTGGAGAAGTTTTTGTAACGCTGCCAATAGGTGAAGTAGGTGAATATTGTCCTTTGGTCAGACCATAAATCTGATTGTTAAACAAAATGATATTCACATCCACATTGCGGCGGATGATATGAATAAAATGGTTTCCGCCAATGGCCATTGAGTCGCCATCGCCTGTAGCAATCCATACACTCAGGTGTGGATTAGCAACCTTAACACCCGTAGCAATAGCATTAGCGCGACCATGAATACCATGGAAACCGTAAGTATTTACATAATAAGGAAACCTTGATGAACATCCGATACCGGAAACCATACAGAAGTTTTCTTTTTTATAGCCTATCTTTGGAAACACATTGGCAACCGATGCCAAAATAGCATGTGCACCACATCCGGGGCACCATTTAACCATTTGGTCGCTTACAAAATCAGCTTTGGTAAGCGGGGTTCTTGTACGTTCTACTGTGAAATTTTCTTCCATGGCTTATATCTCCTTTAATATTTGATTAAACTTATCTGATAATTCAGTAACTACAAAAGGTAATCCCTGAACTTTGTTGAATTGCTGATATTTAAATTGAGGTAAATTCATTCTAAGATATTGAACAAATTGTCCTGAATTGAGTTCGCAAACCACAATCTGTTTAAATTTGCTTAACAACTGTTCTGTATTTTTTGGTAAAGGCATTATGTGTTTGAAATGGGCATGACTTATTTTTTTGCCTTCTTTCATAAGATCTTCAACAGCAGTGTGAACAGCACCATAAGTACCGCCCCAACTTACTACCAATAAATCGCCTTCTGCACCACCAGATACTTCCTGTTCAGGAATAAAATCGGCTACTTTCATCACTTTTTGATAACGCAACTCGGTCATCAATTCATGATTTGCAGGATCCATACTTACGTTTCCAATACCATTTTCTTTTTCTAAACCGCCTACCCTATGACGCAGACCTTCGGTTCCCGGAAGAGCCCATTTGCGCACCAATGTTTCAGGATCGCGATTGAATGGTTTATAATCTGGATCGTTTGCTGCTGCAATTGGAGGAGTAATTATCGGAAGGTCTTTTACTTTAGGAATTCTGAAAAGTTCTGAACCCTGACCTATATAACCATCTGTAAGTAGAATAACAGGAGTCATGTGTTCCATAGAAAGTTTTGCAGCTTCAAAAGCAGCATAAAAACAATCGGAAGGTGAAGAAGCTGCCATTACAATCAAAGGGCATTCTCCATTACGACCATAAAGTGCTTGCATCAAGTCAGATTGTTCTGATTTGGTAGGCAAACCTGTTGATGGACCACCACGTTGAACATTAACAATAACCAATGGTAATTCAGTGATTACTGCCAGACCAGATCGGAAGAGCGTCGG
>CAYYQJ010000020.1:3184-14296 GCA_964473775.1 uncultured Bacteroidales bacterium
ACTGCCAGACCCATTGCTTCACTTTTTAAGGATAAACCAGGACCTGATGTTGTGGTAAGCGCCATAGCACCCGTAAAACTAGCTCCAATTGCGGAACAAATACCGGCTATTTCGTCTTCAGCCTGAAAAACCTTTGCACCTAACGATTTATATTTAGCAAGTTCCATTAAAATTTCTGTGGCAGGAGTAATAGGATATGAACCCAGAAATAAAGGTCTGCCTGAACGTTCAGCTGCTGCTAAAAAGCCCCATGCTGTAGCTACATTGCCGGAAATATTACGATATCTGCCTTTTTCAAGAGGAGCCGCAGGAACATTATAAGTTATGCTCATTGCTTCAACAGTTTCGGCATAGTTATAACCTGCAACTAAAGCTTTTTTGTTTGCTTCAACAATAATAGGTTTCTTTTTGAATTTTATTTCAAAAAAGGAAAAAGCCTTATCCTGTTTCCAGTTGAACATAAAATACATCATACCTAATGCGAACATGTTTCTGGATTTTTCGGCAGTTTTACCGTCGAGATTCAGTTCTTTTAAGGCTGCTTTGGTAAGTTCGGTTATCGGAGCTTTAATAATATTGTAATCACTAAGACTGCCATCTTCTAAAGGATTAGATTTATATCCTGCTTTATCGAAAGCTTTTTCATCATAAGTATCAACATCCGTAATGATAGTTGCTCCTTTCTTAGCCCATTTCAGATTTGATTTTAATGAAGCTGGATTCATAGCAACTAAAACATCACACATATCGCCAGAGCTATAAACTCTTTTATGCCCGATATGAACCTGAAAACCGGAAACTCCGGCTACTGTGTTTAATGGTCCCCTGATTTCGGCAGGGTAATCCGGAAAATTAGCTAAATCGTTGCCTTCTAAGGCGGCTGTATCAGAGAATAGATTGCCGGTAAGTTGCATACCATCTCCGGAGTCTCCTACAAACTTAACAACAACGTCTTCTTTCGTTACAACATCGTTTTTCTTCTTTGCCATAATTTTATTGTGTTTTTGAAATTTTTTGCAAAGTTATAGGTTTTATTTTTAAAGACTAGATAATTTACTTGATATTTTACTATAAAAAAAGGGCTAAGAAATTTTCTTAGCCCTTTTAATAAAAAATCAAATATTAATTTCCACCATCCCACCATACTTTGGTACTGAGATCATCTCCGCCCATTCTGGTAACAGCAGCATTAACACTAGTTCCATTAATAGTAAATTCCTGTTGAGGATAAGTAACTCTTCTTGGGATATCAGTTCCCGAAAGAGCAGTAAATGTTACACCAGGACTGGTTATTTCGCCTGGATGTACCAATTGTGTTGGATATCCTTTAGGATGTGCAGCAGTGCAGGATCTTCTGTATTCGGCCCAGGCTTGATAACCCTGCATATATAATGCAAGATATTTTTGGGTAAACACATTTTCTTCACTTGCTGCAGGAACAGCAGCTAAGTAAGTAGTAATGTCAGCCGAAGCAACACCCCATTGTTCCATGGAGGCTTGAATTCCATTTACATAGTAACTCTGATCCCAACCTTTAGCTTCTGAAAGAGAAAATGATACTTCAGCAAAATCCATTAAAACAGGAGCATAATCTGGAGCGAGTGGAATAATAGCAGTTGCAGCTGTATATGAGCCGGTTCCGTAGAATGTTGCACATTTTCCTTTGTATGCTTGAGCTGATGCGTCAGGCAATCCATAGGGCATACCTAAATACAAACCGTTTCTAGGTCTAGAATAGATATACAAACGTGGATCTGTGATTCCAACAAAAGGATTATTTTTACTATTTAAAGTATCATTTACTCCTTTTAAAATGTCGATCAAAGTCTTACAGGTTGTGAAGTCATTCCTCTTTGAATCAAAAAATGCATTCCACATAGGCGAACTGTTTGGTGCTGCAGATCCTATACAATGGAAAGAGGCATTCTCATCATTCGAACTGATAAAATCAGCATCTGTGAGTTCTCCCATTAATTGAGTCAAAGGAGCAGCATCTCTTTTTGACATTCTTAAAGCAACTCTTAATCGCAGTGAATTGGCAAATTTTTTCCATAAGCCCATATCTCCATCATAAATTACATCGCCGCTAGTGAAACCTGATTTTGTTTCATCAATTTGAGCTGCAGCTTCTTTAAGTTCTTTCAAAAGATCAAAGTAAATATCCTTTTGACTATCGTATTTTGGACTAGGATTACTGGATCCTTGAAAAGCATCAAAATATGGAATATCGCCATAGGTATCGGTCAATATTTGCATTGCCCAGGCTTTAAGAATTCGCGCAACAGCAATTTGATTGTTGTTATCTCCATAAGCAGACATCTCAGATTTTGTTGCATCATCGGTATTAAGTCTTATGATTTCAATTAAGTCAGTAATATCTGTATAAATTAATCTGTAATAAGAGTTATTAGTAGTCTGACGAAGTGAAAATCTATCCTCAGAGGTATAGTTACGTTGTGACCAATACTGAGCATACAGTAATGATTGACGACCGCTAAACCACTCATCGTAAATATCGTCGATAAGCGATTTTTGAGCGTTAGTAAGTAATGCAGATGTTGGCACTACTGCTGGGTTATTGGGACTAGTATTGATTTCTTCGAAATTCTTCTTACAACTAGTAAATGTCAAAAGACCTATAAACCCAATTAATAAAATAATTTTATTTAGTGTTTTCATATTATTTATGTATTAAGTATAATAATAATTAAAAGTTAAAGCTAAGGTTAAGACCATAAGTGCGTAACGAAGGTAATTGAGATCCTTCAAGTCCTTGTATGTTTCCTGAGCTGGTTGGAGTTTCCGGATCCATATCTTTATTAGAAGTTCCCCATGTAGCAAGATTACGTCCCCATACAGATATTGTAATATTCTTAATTGGACCAGTAGCTTTAGCAGGAAGTTCATAACCTAAACGAAGTTCACGTAATTTTACATAAGAAGCATCAAATACATTTTGTTTTGCAGGACCATCATAAAAATCATGACACCATGTCTGAGCATCAATGTAAGTAGAATTTTTAATAGCAGTAGCACTTGTATTGCCACTAGCATCAAGATATGTTACTGTTCCATCTGCATTTAATTGACCATAAACTGCGTCAAGTTTTACACCACCCGATGTAATATTACCACCAATATCATAAACTGCATCTCTTATAGGTTCTCCCTTATCGTTATTACCAACAGACTTTTCTAAAATACCAGTGTACATTCCCCACATATTAGTGGTAGAAAAGTAATCTCCTCCATGCTGAATATCAATCAAACAACTTAAAGTAATTCCTTTGTAAGAAAATTCATTAGTAATACCGGCATTCCAATCTGGCATTACATTTCCAATTGATTTAATTTCAGAAACTAAATACCTACCATCTGGACCAACTACTTTATTTCCATCTGCATCATAAACAAAGTCAGTTCCCATAATGGCACCATATTTTTCACCAACTTTTGCATTAACCGAAACAACAAATGGGGCATTGGCAAGCAAATAAGTATCAACACCAGGATAAAGATCTATTACTTCATTTTTATTTTTTGCGAAATTGACAAAAATGTTCCATCTGAATCCATTATTTTTCATTTTGAAAGGAGTTCCGGAAAGCATTAATTCAATACCAGTATTTTTTATTTCACCGGCATTTACTACCATGGTTGAATAACCTGAAGCTGCGGAAATAGCAACTGGTAAAATTTGATTTTTAGAATTCTTAATATAATATGTAAAATCAATACCTAAACGGTTATTGAAGAATTTTAGTTCAGCACCTGTTTCAATTGAGGATGTAATTTCAGGTTTTAATGCTGCATTATTTAATTGACCAGGAACACTATATAAAGGTAATTGACCATAATTATAAGGAGAACCATTTGCATCAATTGCGTTAGCATATAATAAGGATAGGCGATAAGGATCCGTATCACTTCCAACTTGTGCCCAACCAAATCTAACTTTACCAAACGATAAAATTTTATTTGCCTTTTGCAAACCTTTCAATTCTGTAAATACCCAACTGCCAGTAACTGATGGATACAAATAAGAACATTTATCTATAGGTAGTGTTGATGACCAGTCGTTTCTAAGAGTAAAATCCAAATAAATCATTTTTAAATAATCTAGAGAAACACTTCCAAATAAACTATTAATACGTTTTCTACTACTGTAATCATCTGATAAATATGGTGATGTAGAATTACTTAAGTTATATAATCCTGGTACAAGCAAACCATCAGCAGTAGTTGAAATGTTTCTGTAATAATTTCTATTCATTCTGTTTCCGCCAACAGTTGCAAGAATGTGAAAATTCTTAACAATGTCCTTATCGGCCTGAATTAAAAATTCATAATTTAATTCATTAAAAGTTCTGGTACCTTCACTGTATGATGAAGTAGCTTGCGAACCTACCGCAACTCTTTCCTGTGTTCTGAATGAATAATAGTCAAGATTGATTTTACCTGTCGCTTTCAACCAGTCTAAAATATCATAAGAAACCCCGATATTTCCAAAAAATCTGTCTCTCTGGTCATTTTCAAAGTTTTTATTTACTGTCCAATAAGGATTATCAGAATACATAGGAGTGCCATCGTCCCATGAAACTCTGTTCCAGGTTCTTTGTGAGCCATCTGGATTTTCATAGGACGAAAGGTCTTTATAATCTACCTGACGCTGTCCCCATTGATTCATGCGTTCGGTAACATTATTATTACCATAACCTGTTTCTGGACGTCCGGTTGCTTTATTTTGAACATAATTTGCATTAGCAAAAGCATTGATTTTGTTTTTCAACTTTGTATTTGCACTTAAATTAATGGTATTACGGTCTAATTTTGAATTAGGCATATATCCATTCGAATACAAATTAGTATAAGATAATCTAAATGCAGAATTTTCGTTTCCACCAGTAACAGCTATATTATTGGTAACATTAATACCCGTTTTGAAGAAATAATCAACATCATTTTTAGGAGCAGTCCATGATACTGGTTTCATATAATGTTCGGTATCCCATGAGTCAAAGGCATTCCATGCCAAAACTTTAATGTTCTCGTCGTATTTTGGACCAAAACTTTCATCAACATTATATTGTGGTACTAGATAATCTGTTCCATTAATGTTTGCTACTTCAAAACCTTGACTACCACCATCAGCATCAGAAATTATTGCTCCACCACCATACTCATTTTGGCGTTTAGGCTGAATACTGATTCTATCAAAACTAATACCTGAATTAACTGATATTCCAAAAGTTCTTCCTTTTTCACCAACAGCAAGTTTCCCTTTTTTAGTAGTAATAAGAATAACCCCATTAGCTGCACGTGAGCCATAGAGTGCAGAAGCATTTGCGCCTTTTAAAACTAAAACAGATTCAATATCATCCGAATTAATATCTTGAGCCATGTTGCCATAATCATATCCACCAGCACCTCTTGAGGTGTTAGTAGTATTGTAATCACTATTATCTAAAGGAATACCATCAACAACAAAAAGTGGTTGGTTATTTCCTGAAATAGAACTTACACCTCTCACAAGAATACGTGATGAACCTCCAAGGTTTCCAGAACTTCCTGTTACTTGAACACCAGATATTCTACCTGAAATAGAATTAATAACATTAGAGTTTTGAACTTGAGACAAGTCTTTCCCTTTTACTTCTTGAGATGAATAACCAAGCGATTTTTTTTCTCTTGAAATTCCCAAAGCAGTAACAACAACTCCTTCAATGTTCATAACATCAGTTTCCAATACCGCATCAACTGTGGTTTTGGTTCCAATGACAACTTCTTGTGATTTCATTCCAACAAATGACACCACAAGTACGTCATATTTAGCCGGAACAGATAATGTGTATTTACCATTGGCATCTGTTACAGTACCAATAGTCGTGCTTTTTATAACAACACTTGCACCCGGAATCGTTTGACCGTCGTCTTTACCGGTCACCTTTCCTGAAATGGTCCTTTGTTGTGAAAAAGCCACTTGCAATCCTGCAAATAGCAGAATTACAACTAAAAATGTAAATTTTCTCATAAGGTTTTTTTTTGGTTTGTAATTTGGTTTGTAATTTGGTTTGTATTTAAAATTTAAAATTAATACCTGTGTTTTTATTTTTACAATTTATGATAGATTATTCAAAGAACGGAATTTTTTAACAAAAATAAAGAATAAAATGAGAAAACGCAACTTTTTTAAAAAAATTTATTAAATACATAGTGTTAATTAATTTTCATAAACTTATTTAAGTGTTAAGCGACAATAGATTATAGATTCGATAAAATTCATTCTGATAGAGAATAGAATTGATACGAAAATTGGAAGAAAAAAGTTTTCTATTCATTAAGGTAGTCGATACCTAAAGGATAAAATAAAATCATAAGGTGTTTTTATTCTATAATGAATAAAGCCCTTGAAGCTATATCTTGGTATTAATAAATACCCAACTTCAATAATTTATTATGAATAGCTTGAATTGCTTCTATCCCAGTACCTTGATTTTTCGAAATGAAAAATCTGTTTCAACCCATGCAACGACTATTTAGTTGCTCCATAATAAAGATAGAAACAATTGATGTTGTTTCAATTGGTTTTATGAAAGTTATAAGGTGTTATACGGACGGAATAATCGGTTATACGAAATGAACAATCGGTTATACGGATAGTATAATCACTTATACGGATTATACTATCGATTATACGAATGGTATAATCACTTATACGGACGGTATAAGCGATGTTATCCAAATTAATAATGGGGTTTCGTGAACGTATCTCTGAAAATCAAAATCATGCAATATAATTATAAGAGACTAAATACTAATTATTTGTTATGCTAAAAGCGCTAATTTAGTACAATTTCTCAATTTTTGATTTCTTAAGCTAAAACACCATTGAACATTGTTTGAACGTAAGTTTTATTAGGATAGATTTTGTTATAAGATAATGTGGTAAATCGATATCGATACATTGATGATTCTTTTCTATAAATATTGTATAAGCGGTAAAAATTTTTGGAAAGTAAATACTATAATTGAGAAATAGTCGTTTATTTAAACTGATAATTAATATTAATAGTCAGCTTAATTTTCAAATTTTATGCTATTACAAAAGGTAACTTTGAAGATAACCGAGAAAATAATTTTTCGATTAAAAGAAAATTGGCTAACTTTGCCATTGATGCTTTTTAATAATAAATACTTGTTTCTATAAAAGCCTTTGATTTATTAATATACTGAAAAATAACTTACAATTCAACAATTACAAAAATAATGAACGAATTTAACTTGATACAAGAAAAAATTGACTCATTCACAAAAAAATATTATAAAAATCAATTACTGAAGGGGTTAATTTTATGTTTTTCTTTGTTTTTAGCATTATTTTTAATAATCACTTTACTTGAGTACTTTGCCTATTTTAATACCATTGTACGTGGTCTTTTATTTTATTTATATTTAGCTGTAACCTTGATAGTTTTGGTTCGGTTAATAATAATTCCGCTTTTTAAACTTTATAAAATAGGTCAAATAATTTCGAGTGAAAAAGCATCTGAAATTATTGGAAATCATTTTCCTCAAATTAAAGATAAATTATTAAACACTCTTCAGTTAAAAAGCATTTCTAATACAAATGGTACCAGCCATGAATTGCTTTTGGCCAGTATTGATCAAAAATCAAAAGAGCTTTCACCCTTCCATTTTTATAAAGCAATAGATTTTAAAATAAACAAGAAGTATTTAAAATTTCTTATACCCCCATTTCTTCTTTTTATATTCATTATTGCTGCCTGGCCTTCAGTTATTACTGAATCATCTAAACGCATTGTAAATTATACTACTTTTTATGAAAAACAATCTCCTTTTAGTTTTGAGTTAATTAATAAGAATCTTCAGGCAATTCAGCAACAAGATTTTAAAGTTGATGTAAAGCTTATTGGAAATAGTATTCCTAATGAAGTATTCGTTGTTTCAGGCGGAAATGAATATAAACTAACCAAAGAAAACACCGTTTTATTTCATTATATTTTTAAGAATCCTCAAAAAGATTTTAATTTTTACTTTCAGGCTGATGGGTTTAGATCTAAGGAATATTCTCTAAAAGTTATACCTAAACCAATGATTATCGATTTCGAGATGCAATTATATTATCCGTTATATACCGGTAAAAAAAGCGAAATCGTTCAAAATTCCGGAGATTTATTAGTTCCTGCAGGAACCAATGTTACCTGGAAAATTAAGACCAGAGATACAAAGAAAGTTTTTCTAAGATTTATAGATAAAGAATTGTTGCTTGAGCCGGGAACTCCTGAAATGTTCACTTATAGTAAACATTTTTTCATTTCTCAAAACTATTCTGTTTTTACGCAAAATCAATATATTAAGAGTTCTGACTCGTTAAATTATTCAATCAATGTAATACCTGATGCTTTTCCTTATATTGATGTAAAGGAGTATAGAGACTCATTGATTGAGAGCCATCTTTACTTTAAAGGTCTGATAAAAGACGATTATGGCTTTAATAGATTAGTATTTAAGTATAAAAAGGCCTCTAACGATAATATTGCCGAAACAGAACAAACACAATTAATAAATATTAATAAAGGGGCAAATCAGGAGGACTTTTATTATTATTTTGATATTTCTTCTCTTGAAACAAAACCGGGATATAACATTGAATACTATTTTGAGGTGTGGGATAATGATGGAATTAATGGAAGTAAAGCCAGTCGTTCGCAAAAAATGGTTTTTAAAGTTCCAACTACTGAAGAAATAGAGAAACAGACTGATCAAAACAATCAGGATGTAAAAAATGATATGGAGCAGGCGTTAAAAGATGCAGATCAGTTGCAAAAACAAATTGATAATTTGGATAAAAAACTTATTGACAAGAAAGAAATTAATTGGCAGGAAAGAAAGCAAATTGAAGATATGATCAATAAGCAACAGAAGCTTCAGAAAAAAGTTGATGATTTAAAAAATCAGGTTAAAGAAAATTTTACTAAGGAAAATCAGTATAAAAAGACTGATGAAAGTATTTTAGAAAAACAGAAACAACTGGAAGATTTGTTTAATAAACTGATGACTGATGAAATGAAAGATCTATTCAAGCAATTACAGGAAATGCTGGATAAGATGGATAAGAATAAGATGCAGGATGCACTAGATAAAATGAAACTTAGCAATAAGGATTTAGAAAAAGCACTTGACAGAAATTTAGAGTTATTCAAACAGCTAGAGCTTGAAAAGAAAATGAATGAGACTATTGACAAGCTTCAAAAATTGTCGGAGGAACAAAAAAACCTTTCTGAAAAGGCAATGGAGGACAATGCTGATCAGAAGAAATTACTGGATGATCAAAAGGAAATAAATGATAAGTTTAATTCTGTGTCTAATGATTTAAAAGAAATAGAAAAGAAAAACCAGGAACTTGAGGATCCCAAAAAACTATTAAATACCGACGAACAAGAGAAATCTATTCAACAAGAACTTAACAATAGTCAGAATAGTTTGCAAAAAAATAATATGAAGAATGCATCCAAATCGCAAAAAGATGCTGGCGAGAAAATGGAGCAGATGGCCAATGATCTTCAAAAGCAACAGGACGACAATGAATCTCAGGAAAAAGAGGAAGATATTAAATCGCTTAGATTGTTGTTGAAAAATCTTGTGAAAGTGTCATTTGATCAGGAAGATCTGATGAATAAGCTTTACAATACCAATATTACTGACCCCAAGTATGTTCAGATAATGGATAAACAGAACAAAATTAAAGACGATTTAGGTATGATTGAAGACTCATTATTTGCTTTAAGTAAAAGACAAACAATGATCCAGTCGACTGTAAATCATGAAATTTCTCAGATCAATGATAATGTTAAGAGAAGTTTGGATGATCTTCAAAACAGGAACAAACCCAATGCGCAGAAGTGGCAGCAATACGTAATGACTTCTGTGAACAACCTTGCTTTGTTGTTAGCAGAATCTTTAGAACAAATGCAGCAAGAAATGCAATCAAAATCCAGCAAGTCCGGTAAAGGTGGCAAATGTAAAAAGCCAGGAAGCGGGAAGCCTTCCGCATCATCTATGAAAAAAATGCAGGAGGAGTTAAATAAAAGGATGGACGCTCTTAAAAAACAGATGGAAAATGGGAAGAAGCCTGGCGATAAGCCTGGAGAAAAACCAGGTGGTCAGGGAAACAGTGAACAATTTGCAAGACTAGCTGCTGAACAAGAGGCTTTGAGAAAGATTATGCAGCAGTATGGTGATGAAATGAAAAAAGAAGGAACCGGAAATGACGGGAATATTAGCGAGATGTTGAAAAATATGGAAAAGACAGAAACAGAGTTGGTAAATAAAATGCTTAGTAATGAAACAATGAAAAGGCAGCAGGATATTTTAACACGTTTATTGGAGTCTGAGAAAGCCGAAAAAGAAAGGGAATTAGATGAAAAAAGGGAATCTAAGGAAATTGAAAATCCAATTTTAAGTAACCCTAATCAATTTTTTGAGTATAAAAAGCTTAAATCAAAGGAACAGGAATTATTAAAAACTATTCCTGTAACCTTAACCCCTTTTTATAAGTATAAAGCCAATGAATATTTTTACAAATTTGAAGATTGATGAGAAAACATACAATAAAAATAAAGTCTGATTTTAATGAAATTCACGAAGTTGAAAGATTTGCCGAGAGTATTTGTGATTATTACAATGTTAATAACTCCTATTTTGGAAGTATTTTAGTTGCTCTAACTGAAGCTGTTGAAAATTCAATAATTCATGGAAACAAAGAAGACCCTTCTAAATTTATATTGATTACTTTTGAAACTATAAATAAAGGTATTATTTTCACCATTGAAGATGAGGGAAATGGTTTTGATTTTAGCTCTATTCCAGATCCTACAGATAGTAAATCTAATCCCGAGAAAAAAGGAATCGGAATATTTCTTATGAAGATTTTAGCAGATGAAGTTTCATTTCTGAATACTGGTAGTAAGATACAATTACAATTTAATATAACTTCTATCGATCGTGAGTTATTCGCGAATAGAATGAAGCATGTGGATGAGTATTTCAAATTGAAAAAGATCATTCTGGAAAGAAACTCCTAGGTACATG
>CAYYQJ010000021.1:0-13775 GCA_964473775.1 uncultured Bacteroidales bacterium
AGATAGCTTCAGGTGACTGGAGTTCAGACGTGTGCTCTTCCGATCTGAGATTTAAAACTGCTAAGATTAATATCTTTTTGAAGATATTAAGTATTGTCTTTCTCATTATAGTCTTTGCTTTATGTCTTATGAGGATAGTCGGAAACACCAGTAACCCATTTTTTTATTTCAAGTTTTGATGAGAACAGAAATTAATAATTCAGCTGATAAAGGCAAAAAACTAATCGCAATGCTTAAAAGAAGATTGAATCCTGTTTTCTTGGTTTTCTTCATATTCCCTTTGTGTTATTATTTTTTATGGATCAGTGATAAAACCGAATCAAATCAAGACATCAAACAGTTGGATTATATGAGCTTTTCTGTCAGGGTGACAAATCCTGCAAAGCTATGTTTATATGAAAATGACAAACTTATTACTTTATGGGATGTAAATAAGAATGGGTTTAAAAATCTTGAATATTTGGGGAAGCTAAATTGTGAAGGAAACTTTGTAATTAAAGTTAGTAACCTAAACCCTAATGATACAGTTACTTTGCTTGGGATTAATCTATACCATGATAACCAACTTTTTTCTCTTAATAATGGCATCAATAGCAATATAACTTTAAATAATGCTCAACAGACAGTTAATAATGGAACTATTAATGTTATAGCTGCAAAGAACGGAATACCTGTATGTATTGATTTGAAATCGCCTCTTAAGTGGAGTAAAAGCGAAAAGCCTATACCGAAAAAAAACCTTATCGCTATTTTATTTCTGCTGACTTTTTTACTGATAATTATTATTAACCCATCATCCAGATATTTTATAATATCATTAGTAATTGGTTTATTTGTTTTGACTATAACATTTTTATTGGTTAGCAATGTAAATGGCAAAATAACTTTATCTGCTTCTCAGAAGATCAGGAATGCCGAAATATTTTATAGCCAAACCCCAATTTTTACTCAGACAAAAAAGTACACATCAGATAATGCAACAGATATTTTTAGTGTACCTTTAAACTTGGAAACGGAAAAATATCTGCGGTTTGATCTCGGCGATAGCCTGATTGATTTGACAAAGTTAAAAGTTAAGGTCAGTACCGGAGTCTTTGAGAGGAGTTTCGATATTTCCACTCTACGACAGGACAGATTAATTCTGAATGATATGGTAATGATGGGCAATACCTATCATATCACAGGCAATGATCCCTATTTCAAGTTGGCTGACCAATATTTCATAAATCAAATTGAGCTCCTTCTGTTTTATGAACACAATATATTTTTGATTATAAGTCTTATTGTTTTTGTGGTTCTGCTTAGCTTAAACAAATTAAAATTAGTGGAAATAAAGCTAATCAAGTTCCGTTTGAAACCAGCATATTTAGCTTTTTTACTGATTCTCTCATCTTATTATCTGATACAGCATTACTGGGAGAATAGTGTGGTTACGCAAAAACCGGATTTCATTTATTTTTCAACCAGCACTTCTAGTCCTTCAGTTATTACATTATTTAACGGCAATGATTCTATTGCTTCTGCGAATGTTAATTCTCCTGCATTCAAGTATATCCAGTTTAAAGGTAATTATAACTTAAAAGATAACTTTTACCTCAAAATAAAAAACCTTTCCGCCGGCGATACTATTTCATTTCTTTCAATCAATCTTTTTCATAATAATAATGTGTATTCGTTATTTGAAAAAAATAACCTTGCCTGCAATCTTACAAATGCACAATATACAGGTCAACCGGATGATTTTCGGATAATTGTTAAAAACAATTTCAGACCTGTTGTTATAAGTTTATTACCATCAAATTTATTAAGAAATGAAGACCATAAAAACCTGCACCAATCAATAAATCTGATCATTCTTTTGTTAACGTTGTTCATCATCTTTTTTATTTCCCCAAAGTCAGGGTATTTCATAGTATCCATTATAACCACCTCTATAATGATGGTAGTTTTCTTTTGGGTCTGCGAAGATGTAACCAGCAATCTCAGTTTAAGTGTAGGTACAACTTTCAGCAGAGCCGATATATTTTATAATAATACACCTGATTTTAATCCAAAAAATAGTGATTTAGTCGAGTATAAGAGCAATGAGTTTGACTTCAAGATATCGTATTATAAATACAAATTCTTAAGATGCGACATTGGAAATAACAATCAAATAATAAAAAACCTGCATATCAAGGTTAACTCCGGAATATTGTCAAACAATTTTGATTATAATACATTATCTTCAAACCAAATTCTTCTGAATGATTTAAAAAAAGATCGGGAAGGTTATTGTGTTTATGGCAATGACCCTTACATTACTCTGACTTCTTCCTGCCAGTTCAATAAAATCAGCAACACATTTCTCATCAGGCAGCATCTGTATTATTTTCTTTCAGTACTTTTATTACTAATACTTCTATTCGTAAGAAAGTATTATAAAAATGCCTACACACCAAATTTTTTTCTTGTTGTGGTTTTCCTAACATTTATTAGTTGTGGATTTTTTGTGCACCCATTTAATTCGGAAGTAGCAAAATTACGATCAGAACACAGGGGAATTAATAAGTTACCTCCTTTTCAGCTTGATTCGACGGATGTATTTATTAACGGATTGGAAAAATATATTTTAGACCAAATGCCAGGCAGAGAAGATATGATCAGAATGAATACTATTTTGCAATATTCTGTCTTTAAACAGTTGATCAATAACCAGTCGTTGCATTTTGGTGACGATGGGTGGATATTCTATATCGGCGGACTTGGCAGAGAAAATTATGAAAACCGAAAACCGCTTACTTTACATGAATTAAACCAAATAAAAGATGTTCTGCAAAAACGTAATGATTGGCTGAACGAAAGAGGTATGAAATTTTATATGATCTTCCCGCCAACGGCTCAAACTATCTATGAAGAATTTGTTGGTCAGCGGTTGAGGAGACATTATAAACAAACCAAGACTGAACAATTGTTAGAATATCTCAAAAACTATTCAAACCTTAAGATTATTGATGTCAACACACCATTGATAAATGCTAAGAAAAACTTTGAAAGGCCATTGTATTACAAAAACCACTGCCACTGGAGTTATTATGGGGGGTACATTGCATATTGCACTATGATTAATTATATAAAAAATGACTTCCCGAATGTTGGAGAACCTTTAAAGCAGAATGAATTCAAATGGAAAGTTAACAGCAGTTTAAAACCCGATTTGCTTGAATTTATGGATATTGATATGTTTTACAGTTTTAATCCGGAAATACCCGTATTTGATGATCATATTATTACTGATACAATTTTTCCATTTTATGATGGAATATGGACTCCCAAACCTCCGGTATGTATGCTTACATGCCGTACAACAAATCCTAAAATGCTTATGTATGGCGATTCTTTTGGTGGCTGTTTTTTACCTTTCCTTTTCAGAAATTTCAGCAAATCTGTTTTCATCTGGACCCCTTTATTCCGACCGGATATAATTGAAAAAGAAAAACCCGACATGGTAATTCAGGAAATGGTAGATGCGAATATTTTGAACATCCTCTTGAAAAACAAACCTTTTCCTCCGCTTCAAGACTCGGTAAACAAGCCCTGATTCTTTTTTGCTTAGCTCTTCCTGAAAAGTTTCATTATATAACGCAGTGGCCTGGTTATGCGCCACGATTTTGAGTTCAAAATGTTTTCCATGGCTGCATTTCCTTGTGCTATCAGCAGTTCTTTTTCTGCGATAATCTGTTCGTTGGTAGCAATCACTTCTTCCTGATCGGCAATGATTTCTGCTTTCACAGCTATGCTTCTTTCTCTGGCCGTTATTATATTTTCTTTCTCAGAGATGATTTGTAGTTTTTCGCTTATCTCAGCCTTCAATTCTTCGATATGAAGGGCTTGCTGATGCGATTTCGCCAACGATTCATTCAGCTTTTTGGTTTCAAGTTCTTTGGCTTCTTGTTCTTTTTTTCGCTGATTTTCTTTTTCGAGGGTTTGCAGATATTGAAGATTGAGTTGATAAAAAGCCCCGTCGGCCATCCTAAACGAACTGCTCATCTTCCCAAGTTCCGCTTCCCATTCAACGGTTTTTTTGAGAAGGCTTTCTTCGTTTGCCTGATTATCATTGGCAAGCGCAGTGGTGGTGGCATAAACATCTCTCAGAAAATCAAAACTCCGCTCGTGCGTCATCAGATTCTCGTATGTAAAGCGTGTATGACGGAGTCCGTCATCAAGAAATTCCGATTTATATTTTTCAAATTCGCTGAGGTTTATCTGCAGATGAAACTGCTTTGCCATCCGCTCGAGTTGTTTGCCTGCATCCTGCATCAGATTGTCGTAATCAACCACCACAAAACTTCCGCCTGCTACTTCTGATAAGCTATGAACCGTATGTATCAGCCATAAAAAATGACTTTTTTCTATGTCGATGCCGTTTCGTTTGGCTATCGACAGCGCCACACTCAGCGGATGACGCAAGGCCACAATATAGTTTACATCGTAATTACCCCGCCGAAAAACCTCTTTCCAAAAAGGCAAAAGTTTCGATAAGCGCGGGTCTTTAAATCCAAACAAAGTTTTATCAGTGGTTTTTTGTTGAAGCAGTTCGAGCGCACGTTGGAAGTATCCCGCGGTTTTCAGTAATGCCCAATCATTTTTATGAATCAGCGAAAGATGAAACCAGTCGTTATGCAATGCATTCAGCATTTCGACATTGAGCGCATTGATATCCATATCTTCATAAAAACCCTTTTCGTTGTTTTCGGCAATATCGGGCATCAGCCTGTCGCCCAAATCAACACCCAACACCTGCAATCCACGGGTGATAGCACTCGTTCCGCTGCGATGCATCCCCAAAACAACAAATAGTTTTTTCTGTTCCAAAGCCTTTGATTTATACTTTTACTTCAATATGCAAAGCTATAAAAGTATTCTTTTATTTTTGAAATTATTTTTTCACCCTTATAAAACATACATTTTGCCTGAGTAAAATTACAAAAAAAAATCGAAACCAATAATTTAAAATAGAATCACCCCCCTTCTAACCATATCATTTTGAAACAAACAACATCTCATGATGACAATATTTTTTGTCACCTTCCAATTTTTACCTAATTTTATTCTTTAAAATACACGAGGGTTTTAAACGCTACTGATTTATATGAAAAAATATATTGTCCTGGTTGCAGGTGGTTCCGGAGTTAGAATGGGAATGGAAATTCCTAAACAGTTTATTGAGATACTAAACAAACCTATTATCATTCACACCATTGAAGCATTTGTTCATGCCATTCCTACTATTGAAATCATCGTGGTTATGAATTCCAAATGGCTGCAACAATGGGATAGAATTCTCGATAAATTTCCAATAAAAAACATCTTAATCACTACCGAAGGTGGCCCCACCCGCTTTCATTCTGTTAAAAACGGGCTTCATCATATCCCTGATGAAGAATCTGTAGTTGCAATTCATGATGCAGTGCGTCCGCTCGTTGCTGAAAATGTAATTCACACAGCCTTTAAGGAGGCTGAAATATTTGGCAATGCCATCCCTGGAATTCCGGTTTATGAATCCATACGCATCAAAGATGGGGCTTTTAACGAACCCATTGACCGCGACAAACTTATCATTGTTCAAACTCCACAATGCTTTTTAACATCTCTGATTAAAAATGCCTACCGTCAGAATTATGACGATAAATTTACGGATGATGCCATTGTTTTGGAAAATACAGGCGAGAAAATCCGACTCATCGCAGGCAATATAGAAAACATTAAAATCACAAAACCTTCTGACATTTTGATTGCCGAAACCTATATGCAATCGCGTTTGAATCAGTAAAGACCTACTTCCGCATTTTTCTGCTCTTCCATTCGAAGGGAATCAGCATGGCTAAAAATGCAGTTACTATTATATATATTGTATAGAGAATCTGAAGTGGGATGTAATACCATAAGAGTATGCTTAATTTATTAAACCTTGCAACGCTGCAAAACATTACAAAATCAACTGCCAACTTTAGCAGAAATAATCCTGATGAAAACAAATAACAAGCCGAATTTAGAAAACCAATTCCCAATAAAAGCAGTATCCCAGCATTCATAGTGAAAACACTAAACGCAGTCAGCAGGGCGGCCGCATCTTTATACCCGGAACTTTTAGATGCCCATCTAATGCGTTGATGAAAAAATGCTTTAAGACTCGCCGCACCCTTGGTATAAACTATGGCTTCTCGGTTTTTCAGAAAAGCCACACTGTGTTTTTGTTTTGCCTGCAATAGCATAAACACATCATCGCCCGACGCATAATTAATATGATTGGCATAACCATTCACTTCTTTATACAGACTTCTGGTAAACGACAAATTGGCACCATTCGCAAGAAAAGCTTTGTTCATTGCTATGGCTCCTGCACCGCAACCTATCAGACTAAAAAACTCCAGCGTTTGTAGTTTCGAGAAAAAACTTTTCTCAGGCTCAATGCAAACGGGAGCGGAAATCATCTGACATTTTTCCTTAGTATATTTACTTACTATTGCCGATAACCAATTAGCCCCCATCGTGCAGTCGGCATCTGTGGTTATAATTAATTCACCATTGGAATTTTCAATACCTTTTTTAAGTGCTGCTTTTTTTGAGAATCCATCTTCATCATCCAATCTCAGCAAAGTAAAATGATGAAGGTTTTTATCTTTAATAAAATTACTGATCATCTCACAACTTGCATCTTCCGAATGATCATCCACCAAAACAACCTCCATATTATCCAAATCATAATTCTGTTTCATCAAACAATCCATCAAGGCTTCCAGGTTTTCCGCTTCATTCCGGAAGGGAACAATAATACTTACCTTTATCTTTTCTTTTGCATCAACCTCAAATTCTTCTTTCAGTTTCAACCATCCATAAGTAAAATAGCTTATCACCGCGGCATACAAAAAACCCGTAATCAAACTCAGTATGAATAGAATCCAAAGCAACATCACTTCCTTAAAAACTTTAATTTTAAAATAAAAAACTCGCCTATCAAAGCAGGAATGATTAAATTAATTATCCAGATAAGAAACGAAGCCAGCAAGGCTTTGGGCGCCATCTCTGCCGTCAGCGCTGCATTGTTTGGATAAAACACTTCCAGTAAAAAGATACTTACCGAACCCCTCACTCCTATCTCCGTTAAAGTTATCGTTGGAATGGCAGTGATAAAAAGATACATCATCGAAATATACACCATCCCTTCGAACAAAGTAAAATGTATCTCGCATATCATCAACAGCAAATAAAACTGTCCGGCAAACATCAGATACCTGAAAAAACTCATAAACAAAACCTTCAGCAATTCTTTCTGACTGTAATATTCAAACACTTTTAGATGCGAAATAAACAAAGCCTGTTTTTTCGGAACTATCCAAAGCAAAAATTTTTCCATCCATGATATCCTGAAATACAACAAACTTGTAAACCCCGTAACCACCCAGGTAAAAATCAGCAAGCCGATATAAGTTTCGTAATTGTGCATCACAAAATACTCATGTCTGTCCAAAAAAAAGTATAAAAACGATACCGAACCCAACACCAGCGTGACCAACACCTGGCTCAAACTTCCTATAAACGTTATAAATATCCCTTCCCATCGGTTGGCATGATCTAATATAAACGCCCTTCCCAAATTTTCTCCGCTTCGGTTGGGCGTAAAGGTTCCAATGGTGATTCCGGCAAACACCGCTATCAAAGATTTTCCGAATCCTATGTTTTCAATCTTTTTTATCAGAAACCTCCACTTGAAAGTTTCCAGACTCCAGTTGAGCGGCATCAACAACAACACCAAACCCATCAACCATATTACATCTTGCTGATTAAATATATTTTCTATACTGTTTAGCAGGTTGTTGGTATCGTATTTAAACATCAGCCTATGAATAATAAATCCAAACGAAAGAATAATTATCAAGATTTTGATAAGATAATTGGCGGATTTTATTAACTTTGTTTGCTGCATTTAATACTACTTCTTGAAAACGGATAAAATAATTTTGGGCATCGACCCGGGTACAAATATTTTGGGTTATGGATTAATTCATAACAAAGGTAATAAATTAGACTTTATTACGATGGACGTTATTAAATTAAATAAAATTGACGACCCCTATTTGAAGCTTAAAACCATTTTCGAACAGATCATTATCATCATAGAAAAATATCATCCCGACGAAATGGCTATCGAAGCTCCATTCTTCGGAAAAAACGTTCAGTCTATGCTCAAGCTCGGTCGTGCGCAGGGGGTGGCTATTGCTGCCGCGCTGCATAAAAGCATTCCTATTTTCGAATACTCGCCCCGCAAAATCAAACAATCCATCACCGGCAACGGTAGCGCATCCAAAGAACAACTGGCAGGCATGTTGCAACGACTGGTTAACTTTACCGAACTGCCCGAATATCTCGATGCTTCCGATGCCCTTGGCGTGGCCGTTTGTCATTATTTCCAGAAAATAAACACCAGCGAAACAAAAAACTATACCGGTTGGAAATCATTCGTTACCGACAATCCAGCCAGAATAATCAAATAAATATGAACACGATAACAGATAGCGAAATATTGGTTCATCACAAAGTTTTTAGTGATAACCTCAAGCTATACATGGAACTTTTGCAAGACATTGAGCAATCGAAAAAAACCATTTGTATCGAAATTTATAAATATCTGAACGACGATTTCGGGGTGAAATTCCGCGATACACTCACCCGCAAATGCAAACAAGGCATCAAAATAAAGCTCATGATTGACTCGTGGGGGGCTTATGTTGACGATGTTTTTTTTAAAGATTTGATAGCCCTGGGCGGACAGGTGCGCTATTTTTCGAAGCTAAAATATTCTTTTGATGCTTTTACCAAGCACCACCGCCGCAATCATCGCAAAATTATCATCATTGATGATAACATTGTGTATCTCGGCTCGGCCAACATCAACAATTATTCGCTCAACTGGCGCGAACTCACCGTGAAAATGGAAGGAAAACTGGCCCTTACTTTCAAAAAAGTGTTTAACGATAGCTGGAAAATATACGAAAAACCTCTTTTCAAACAAAGCATACAGTTGCGCCAAATCACCAAAGGCAGTTTCCGCATCATTCGCGACATCCCTTCGCTTACCAAACAACGCGTCAAAAAAAAGTTTGAAGACCTTATTAAAAATGCCAAACACGAAATTTTGTTAGAAACGCCTTACTTTTTGCCCGGCTTTGTGTTGCGCAAGCAACTGATGGATGCCGCCAAACGAGGCGTGGTTATCAAAGTGCTCACACCCAAAACTTCCGATGTTACCTTTGTGGATGTATTGCGCAGCAAATATCTCGGCATGATTCATAAAAGCAACATCGAAATATTGTTTTATAAACCCAACAATCTGCATGCAAAACTCATGATTGTTGACAAAGAAATTTTCTTTTTCGGTTCAGCCAATTTCGATTACCGCAGCTTTCGCTATATGTTCGAAATCATGCTGCTCGGCTCCGACAAAAGCCTGCTTGCCGACCTTCAGCTTCATATACAGGAAACCCTCGAAGACTGCGAACCATTTAATTACGACGAATGGCTGCAACGCCCCTTTATCCACAAAATGTTTGAGCAACTGCTGGTGCCATTCAGGCATTACCTTTGAGAATTAATAATGAATAATTAATAATTGATAATTGAGGGAAGAGGTATCAATGGGGAGGTTATCACCTTGATGAACTTGATAAACTTTACAAACTTGATAAACTTTACAACCTTGAAAACTAATTAACTTTGCCCTAAATCCACCACGAGAAATTGTCAGAAATAATTATTTCATTCTTTTCCCAATGGTGGGTTGTTTTCATTGGAATGGTTCTATACTGCAAATTATATTTATCCGCTAGTTCCCTTATTTCTGTTGTATCGTCATAAGTTAACATAAATTTACCCTTCAATTGAGCTGTCAATTTAAATAATTCTTCATCATCAATATCGAAATGAGTATAAAGCCGTTTTCCCGCTTTTGTATAGGGTGGATCAATAAAAAAATAAGCATCTTCATTATTCAGGTTTTGCTCAATCACTTTAAAAGCATCCCCTTTTATAAAATTTATTTTGTCCTTCACATAAGCAATCGCAAGTATCCTGTCGCGTAAAGTTTTCGGATACCAACGCGAGCTAATACCTTTGCCATTTTCGCCCTGCTTTATCATTCCCGAACCTTTTGCAAGAATACCTCCATGAAAAACCCTGTTTTTCAAAATAGTGCAAAAGGCAATATCTTGCAATTGCTTTTCAGGGTTATCAAATTCCGATTTAATGTTTTCGTGTGTCAGGCTATAAGAAAATATTTTATCTGCCAGCCATTTGTTTTCGCCGTTTAATATTACTTCCCAAACTGCAGCAATTTCTTCGTCCAATTCAACCATAATAATGTGGTTGGCCAATTTTTCAAATGCTGCTGTCAGGCTAACAATGCCACCTCCGGCAAACGGTTCAATTAATAAATTAACAGCCTTAGGTTCCTGTTTTAACCAGCGTCTCACAGTGGGAATAAGCCATGTTTTTCCACCCGGATAACGAAACGGACTGCGTTGCGGAACAGAAGCTACATTGATAACAACCTGCTCATTACTTTTTTCGCCCATGTCGAACATTGTCATTTGGCTTTTCATTCGGCAACTATATTTTCTAATGTATCATTATCTGGTTTACCAGCCCTTTTGGCATCTAGTTTTTTCTGCAAAACTTCAGTAAATTGATTAACCGGACCTGCCTCAAATTTTGCAATTTGCTCTAATGCATCATCAAACTTTGTGTAAACAATCCTATCCAAAGTAAGCAACATCACATTTGTTTTCTTATCAGGAATCAAATCGTAAAGAAAAAATGCAAAATCCGATTCCTCTTTATCAAATTCCGGCAAAGTAGGCAGCGTATTATAAAAAGAAGTTTGCAAAGCCACTACTTGTTTCTTGCGCCATTGTTTTAAAATAGAACCTTTGGCTATAATTTGCGGAATAAGTCGTTTTCTGGACGACGAAAGATAATCAGGCTTGGGATATTTAAAAGCCTTGGTCCAACTAAATGTTGCAATTGGTTCTTCAAGATAAGCTGTAAATGGTCCGCTTAGATTCCCCGAAATATAAACCGCCTGAACTTCAAGCGAACCAAAATCCAAAACACGTCCTTTGTCATCATACGAAACCAAAACATAATCAATATTACCTGCCGGTTTCCCATGTTTATCTTTCAGTTTCACTTCGCCCACATGGGTCCAGGCCTCCTTGTCGCCAAAAATAAAATCGGCAGCATCACTAATAATCGTCCAATCTTCCCTGAATCTTACAGGGCAAATAATAACAGCTTTATCATGATGATACAAACTGCATACACCTAAAGGAAATTCTATGCTGTTTTTTGTGCAATTCGAAACAATATTATTAAACGGACAAAGCTTATTATTTCTGTATCTTTTTGCTCTGTTAGTTTCATTACTAATCGGAAACCCGAAAATTTCAGCCAAAGGTTGTTCGATTTTATTTGTATCAATCATTTTCCAAAATTAATAAATTTTTAAACACTCTTGCCAAACAGTCTATTAATATCACTCAATTCAGACTTAAATTTTCTTCTTTGCATTATTGTCTCATTCTTTCCCCCTCCAAAAAAAAACTCCCGAAGTAATCCTCCGGAAGTTATTTTTTCTGTTTTGTAATGCATAATTCTTAATGCCAACTTTAGGCATTCATATCTCCCTAACCCAACCACTTACTCTTACCGTGCAGCCACCCTAATAGGTTCCGACCAAACGAGGTCTTCATCACTATTGGTTCTAACAACCGCGCCAATAACATTAATAACATCGCCGGTTTCAAAGCCACGCGCTATAGTAATATTTTTGGAAGAGGCTTTGAGAAAACTATATTTATTGAAATCTTCGGGAGGATTTTTGCCCGGAAATTGCAACCAGATTACTGTTAATTCTTTATCTTCCTTTATACATGTTAATTTAATACTGCCTCTAACCGGACCTGGTTCTGCTTCAAATTTTTCTTTTGGAGTTACAACGGTTTCTTCTCTGCCTTTAAAACCGGCTAATTCTATAATAGCCTTATTTCCATTAGCAACCTTATTCACTTCGTCAGCATTTTCATCCAATTTTGCAATTAAATCAATCTTTGCTGCTTTTAAATTATCATACTCGTTATCACCATGATTGGTTTCGTAAGCTGTGTCTGTGCTGATAACCAAATCAGCAGCTGTATCAATTACAGCCTTATCATTTGGAATATCGGGAAAAGTTGCACTATGAGCATGTATTTTGTTTCCATGCACATACGCGGCGGATGCCAGAGGCAGATAACCTAATGTTTTATAATTTCGAACAACAACATAATAAATCATAAAAATAAAATTTAGTGTTTATAATAATTTGATTTTAAAGCACATTTTCAACACAATTTTCAAGTTCTGTAGGCGAATAATTTTTTTCTGTATGTAATAGTAAAGTTTTTATAAACTTCCGAAGATAGCGTTTATCTTCCGAAGATAGCGTTTATCTTCCGAACATAGCGCTTATCTTCCGAACATAGCGTTTATCTTCCGAACATAGCGCTTATCTTCCGATCATAGCGTTTATCTTCCGATCATAGCGTTTATCTTCCGAACATAGCGCTTATCTTCCGAACATAGCGTTTATCTTCCGATCAACCCAAATATCACTGCAAACTGAAATAGCAGCTATGCCATTCCAATAAAAATGATTCAATACTTACAAAGAACTTCAAAATCCAAATCCGGCATCCTCCTTATTAGATTTTTGTTTTACCAAATAAAAATAACATTTCGCATACCGGAATCCTCGACAAAGGTAAAAAACAATATTGAATCTTGTACAATTTCTATTAATTATTTTCTTAGGAAAATAACTTTTTTTCTTCTGATTTGATAATTTTGCCTATATTTGTACCTTCATTAATGGCTTATGTATCTTAATATCAGTATTACTAATTCCTTATTTAGAATCAAAATAAATTTCTATCCTGATTAAAAAAAGATGAAAAAAATTCTTCCTTTTATTTTTGTTTTTATGATGATAGCAAATGGTGGGCTGTTTGGGCAGAATCTGGTGCCGAATGGGGGGTTTGAGGAGTATACTAGATGCCCGACTTATTTAACTCAAATTGATTCATGCAAATTCTGGTTCAATCCTGCTATTCCGACTTTAGGTGGAGGTTCTCCTGATTATTTTAATCATTGTTCTTCCAATATGGGGTATATAGTAGGAATACCAAAAAATACTTTTGGTGTTCAGGAAACGCATAACGGAAATGGTTATGCGGGTTTTTGTATTTACAATTCTCCATCAAATCCAAATTTTAGAGAATACATAGAAGTACCACTTAAAATTTTTCTTGAACACAATTGCTGCTATCATATTATAATGCATTTAAACCTCGCCAATATCTGTAAATTATCAAGCATAAATATTGGTGTTTATTTTTCAGACACATTAATAGCAGGAATTAATAATCCTTATCCTTTACCTTTTACACCTCAATTTAGTAATACTTTTTCAGCTTTACCAGATACTTTACATTGGACATTAATAGAAGGGAATTTTATTGCACAGGGTGGTGAAAAGTTTTTGATTATTGGTAACTTTAAAAATGATACATCCACAAATACCATCTTAATAAATCCATCCGGAACTGAGCTACTAGTTTATCTTTATATCGATGATGTCTACCTTTATAAATGCGATACTCCCGTTTATACCGCTAATGCCGCCGGAAATAAAACTATTTGCA
>CAYYQJ010000022.1:0-13601 GCA_964473775.1 uncultured Bacteroidales bacterium
CTCTGAACACTCTTTCCCTACACGACGCTCTTCCGATCTATGGATTTCCGAAAAAACCGTCATAAATGCCATCATCAGAACATCTTCAGCTTCATCTCTGCTTTTGCAATACCTCAAACAAACGCCCATCATAGATGATTTGAAACTTTCAAAAAGGGTTTTTTGCGATTTCCGGTTACCGGCTATACAACCCTCTATTATTTTATCCTCAAGGTTCATCTATATCGTTTATGACAATAAAATTATAAAAAAGGTTGCACACAGGTGATTTATTTTATTTTTTTTGCAAGATTACTCATTTTTTCAAAAATTTTATGTAGGTTTGTCGTAAATAATTTGATTCATAATTTTAAAATAAAATTTATATGGGAAATGTTTTAAGTGGTTTAAATCCACAAAGCTTATGGAAAAACTTTGAAGACATCTGTGGTATTCCGCATCCTTCTAAGTATGAAGAACAAATTCGTCAGCATGTTTTGGCATGGGCGAAAACTCACAATTTAACAACCAATGTTGATGTAGTAGGTAACGTAATAGTTTCGAAACCTGCTACACCGGGCATGGAAAACCGCAAGGGTATCATCCTTCAGGCGCATCTTGATATGGTGCCTCAGAAAAATAATGATACACCTCACGATTTCCTCACCGATCCTATCAAACCACGTATTGATGGCGAATGGGTGAAAGCTACAGGAACTACTTTGGGTGCCGACAACGGCCTCGGAATGGCTGCTGCAATGGCTGTGTTCGAAGCAAAAGATTTGGTTCATGGTCCTTTGGAAATGTTACTTACGGTTGACGAAGAAACCGGTATGACTGGTGCTTTTGGTTTGAAAGCAGGTTTGTTGAAAGGTGATATTTTAATGAATCTGGATACCGAAGAAGAAGGCGACCTTTGTGTAGGTTGTGCAGGCGGTACCAATGCCAACATGAAATTTACTTTCAGTCAGGAAGCAGTTTCGGGCGATGTGGTTGCGTATAATTTGGTTGTTAAAGGTTTAAAAGGCGGTCACTCGGGTGTGGATATTCATTTGGAAAGAGGCAACTCTAACAAAATCCTCAACCGTATGTTGTGGCATGGCTATAAAACTATGGGTTTGCGTTTGTCGGCTATTGATGGCGGAAGTTTGCGCAATGCCATTCCAAGAGAATCGTGTGCGGTGATTACTTTGCCTAAAAACAATGCTGAAAAATTTCTTGCTTATGTGAAAGAGTTTACGGCAATTGTTATCAACGAGTTTAAGAATGTTGAAACCGGTATAGAAATTATTGCCGAAGGTGTGGCTTTGCCCTCTTTCTGGATTGATAACAGTACTACCGGACGTTTGTTTAATGCTATTTATGCTACTCCAAACGGAGTGATTCGTGTGAGTCAGGATATGAAAGGATTGGTGGAAACATCAACCAATCTGGCTATTGTTAAATCGCACGATAATGTGATTGATGTGTTGTGTTTGCTTCGCAGTTCGGTGGATAGCGCTAAAGAAGATCTGGAAAATATGTTTGCAGGTGTTTATGCTTTGGCCGGTGCTGAGTATGTTTTTGATGGAAAATATCCAGGTTGGAAACCCAATATGGATTCGGCTATTTTGAAAGAAATGCTTATTGCTTACGAAAAACAGTTTGGGAATAAACCTCATGTAAGCGCTATTCATGCCGGTTTGGAATGCGGATTGCTGGGTGGAGTTTATAAAAACTGGGATATGATTTCTTTTGGTCCGACTATTAATTTTCCACATTCGCCGGACGAAAAAGCGAATATTGCTTCGGTAGAAAAATTCTGGGCTTTCTTAACTGAGACCTTGAAGAATGCTCCTTTGAAGTAGTTTGTAAAGCTTGCCTGCCGTTAGGTAGGTTTATAAATCTTGCCTACAGGCAGGATTAATAAGAAAAGGCTTGCCTCTGTGATGGGGGAAGCCTTTTTTAATTGGGGACAAATTCAAAGCTATTAATAATGTAACAATTGAATACCTTTGAAACAGATATTAAATTAAAGATTGACTTCACTTAGTTTTCAATAATATTAAATCCTTATAACAGTCGATAGGCTTTGGATAATTATTATTGTCTAATTTCAATTGCATAAAATGAAGATGAGTTGGCGATCGTTTCTTAAAGGCATTAAGACCAGTTCTGCCAACAGTGGCAATCGTATCACCAGGGTTAATAATATCACATGGATGAACTAAAACTTTGCTATTATGTGCATAATAGAAGAAACTACTAGAAGCTGGGTCATATATCCAAATATATTTCCCTCCACGCAAAACACTTGTAGTATCCCAATTTATTTCTGATGCAATAACAATTCCTCCGCTAATAGAAAGAACATTTACAGGCTTTTTCGTCATATCACTTAAACAATCTTGATTTCTATCTATTATAAAAATATCTTGAGCTGGATGACTTTTATGTTTGTTGCCATCAAAATAGTCGTAACCATCAGCTATATAGCCACTCCCGTTTGTTCCTCCAATAGACTTTGAATTGCACCCTTGAACAGGGAAAATCCAACTTGACTTATCAAAATCCTTTCCACCATTCTTATAGAAATACGATTTTATTTTAGGGAGCAAAGTTTGAACTTGTTTTAAAGCATTTTCTTTAGTTAACAAACCGTCTCGAATGTTATTGTTGAGAGTATTAAAATCTACGCAAGAATCTAAAGATTTAGCAGTGACTGAATTTTGAACATCAGTAAATTCTTTCTTGTTGTTAAAAGTACAACCTAATAGAAAAATTAAACAGCCAATTAGAAATCTATTCATACTCTTTGATTAAACTGATATTTTGTTTTTCTAATTCTGTAAGCATTGAACTAACATCAGTAAATTGTCCATGATACCATGATTGAGATTCAAAATAAGATTTCATATCTTGTGTTTTAAATAGATAACCATGCCGTGCAAATATTTCATTTCGCATGATTTTTAGCTCCCACTTACTTTTTCCAGTTAAATCTGAAGAAGTCAAACTTCTGAGAGAAGTCATCGGGTAATTCCCGTAAATAGAACCTGTACTATGTGTTGATAGATTAGTAAAATTCCCATAAACCCACCCAATTTGTCCATTAAACCTTATCTTATACCAATAATCCGAAATACCATTGACATTTTCCAAATTACCTTTTTCAATTATTTCGCAAATATCTCCTGAATTTAATTGCATAAATACATTCCCAAGAACAGATGGATTGGATCGAATATTAACCTTAGAACCTTTTATGATTAGAGTTGATTGAATATTACTTGTAGGGGAAGATATTCCTGCAATAGCATCCTCCTTTGCTTTTTGAGCTGCGGCAATGGAATCGTCAATTGCATTTTGAATTGCAATTATTGAATCCTTTTTTGCTCTTTGTTTATTTTTTGCTTCAACAATATATCTTCCATTTGGATAAATATTGATATACTCTTGATAAGCGCTTATGGTATTTCTATGTTGTGCTTTATCCCATGCACTATTTTGCTTTAAATAATAAATAATGTACAATAATATAAAAATAAGAATCAGTGCAAATGATACTATTAAGCTCCACAACAATAAACGGCTTTTATTTTTACTATTATGGAAATTTTTATTAGGATTTGGCAAACTTTCAGATGTGGAATCAACTTCTATTGAAGGTTTTAACTCAACGATTTTGGATTCTGAAGGATTTTCTAATAATAAAGAGGCTCCGCATTTCTTGCAAAACTTTTTGTCGTCAGGATATTGGAGGTTGCATTTAGGACAAATTTTCATACTTTTTTTATTATGGGAAATTTACAAAGTGAATTATTAAATAGTTCAAAATGAAAATGTAAAAATTAAATCATTCGCACATTGTCATTAATAGGACTCTTCCATCAGTATTATTCATCTTCCCATTATAACAATTACCTTCTTGATTTAAGTAACAATTAGCAGAAACAGTATTGCCTGTATATTCAATTAATTCTATGCTACCATTCCCTAAATCATTACCCTTAAGTGTATAAGTAATATTGGGTCTAGTAGGATAATTATATGTCCCAGAAATAGTGCCATTCGAATTCCATGTTAAATTGAAATTTGCTTTTAGCTTTCCAACGGCACCAGAAAAACATTTTATTGTTGCCCTTTGATTATTAGCATTTGAACTGAATGAATTTTCGAGAACTTTGGTAGAATTCCAAAACCTTATTTTATTTTCGGAATTAAAAATTACTTCCGTTTCTGTTCGGAGTAACTGGTGTTTTTGTTTGGAATTTCTAAAGCAAGTCATTTGCTCAATAAAATTTATTTTAGTTTCACCCTTATCCATTTTTTTCTCAATATATCCTTTAGGTTCAATAAAATATTTAACTTGCAGATATTCTTTGCAAAAAGATTCATTTATGTAATTGTTAATCTTTACTGGTGTTGTATTGTTCATAGAAAAAAATAAATCAACAGATGAAGCAAAATAATTATTAGCATCATAATTTTGATTTGATAAACTTTCATAGTAACTTATCACTATATTTCTGTAAGTATCTTGTTTCAAGCGCTTAATAGAATCAAGAGCATACAATATTTTATAGGCTTCATCCGAATGTTTTCCATCTGAATGATATTCATTTAGATAAGCTTGATAAGAATCGTAGGTGTTTATTTTTTTGGCATCTTCCCAAGATTTCTTTTGATTTAAAGATTTTGTAAAAACTAAAACAGCAATAACAACTATGATTGAAGAAACGGAGAGGATAATTAGTTTAAGAAGAAGTCTTTTTGATGTTTTTATAGGAGCCTTCGGATTTTTTTTAAAAGATTGTTCGTTCTTCCTTATAAGTTCAGGATTTGACAGAATATTTGAATCAAGCAAGCTTCCGCATTTTTTACAAAACTTTTTATCATTAGGGTATGAGATATGGCAGTTAGTGCATGTTTTCATAATCTGCTCTGTTTCTAATTAATATATTTATTTCTTTTGGCAATACGATAGGTAAAAGTTAGGCAAATTGAGATTCCTTATTTGTTGACAGAATCACATTTTGGATCTAATTAAATTTTCCTGTAATATCAGAAATATCAAATTTGCCATTAATCTGAGGGATATCTATTTTCCCATGTAATATTTCGAAAAAGAAGTTTTTGATTTTTTCAAATGTTAGAGTAACTGGTTTCCCTTTATCATCAACTCCTAAATCGTAATTTTTAAGCAACTGTGAATCCAAACTGGCTGCCGTAAGTAAAAAATGATTTTGAAATTTATCAAAATCCAATAGATCGGCAGCAATAACTTTTCCAACCACAGTATAACTTCGTATTGTCTTTTGCATATCTCCAGAAGTTAGTGTTGTTTTTACTTCATCAGTAACGATATTCATTTCTATTTTTCCTGAATTTACTGATTGTTTAGATCCTTTGTATAAGGAACCAAGATCAGCAAGACTTAAATTGAATAACTTTGTACCTGGTAGGGTAATTATTTTTTCGATTGAAAAAGCACTTGGTAATAACAGCCATAATTGTTGAGCCACTTTTATTGAAGGGCTATTGAAGGTTCCAACTATAGAATTCGTCAAGTCTATATTCTGCGTTGCAAAAACTCCACCAATAACAACACAATTTTGCAAAATTACTTCATCAGCATAAATACTGCCTGCAACAAAAGCATTATATAAAGTTACACTTTTCGCATTTATATCTGAATAGAACATTAAATTACAATTTTGCGCCCTGGATACTATTGAATTAGCTGATCCTACACTTTTTTTAAAAGAGATATTTCCAGTTGCTTCGCTATTTACATACATTTCCAGTTGAGTAAATACTGCTCCTAGTATTTCAGTATCTCCATTTTGTATCTCCAACTTATGTGCATAAACTGCTCCTTCAATTAATGCATTTCCTTGAATGCTAATCGTGCGCCCTAATTCAGAGATTTTCTCAGGCAAAATGGACCCTTTTACTAAATTATCTTTTAGTTGGATATTTGTTTCATTAAAGCGAATTTCTTTTAAATCTTTCATGATTTGTTATTTATAGTATTTATTACTTGGATTGACTTGAAATCTGCAAGTTTATGTATCATTATCCTGACACGTTCCGAATGCAAATCGTTTGGTGATGTATTATTATTTAGTTCTGCATTAAAATACAAATCAATGTTTTTTTGATCATCTTGCGATAGGTAATTCCATGTTATTGATGGTATTGAGAAATTGTCAATAAGACATGTATTTTGTTGCTCATTATTTAAGATTGACAAAAAATCAGTGTTATAAACTGTTTTAACGGTTTGATTAGTTTTAATGTTTTTTTCAACATAGCAAAGTGGGGCATAAATTAAGTTAGAAACACATTCATTAAACATGCTTCGTTGAATGATATAATTCAATTGCTTTTGTTGCAAAAGGAATAATTTGGCTTTGCCAAGAGCATCTAATGCACGTTTTTTCGCGACAGATGCCCCTATTCTGGATTGTAAATCCCCACTTTCCTTACCTCCTACAACAACAATATTAACCAATGTGTTGTCAGTAGTTCTTATTTTTTGTTTGTCAGTTTCTTTTTTAAAAGTAAAAGTAGGCTTGTCCAATTCATGGATTCGATTAGATAATTCATTATTCAGGTCTTCAAAAATTTTCACATACCGACTTGTAATTCTATTATAATCAACTTCCATTTGTTTTTTCTTTGCAAAACAAGATTGTGCTAAGGTTTTAAGGTGCATCAAGTGTGCATCAATATTTTGTTTTAATTCAGCAATTTGTTGGCTGATTTCTGAACGAATATAACTATAAAAACCTCCAATAACTGCATCAGCAATTTTGATTGAATTTTCTTTTTTTGAGATAATTTCAGCAGATTCAGTTGCCACGACAGCTGCTGTTAATAGATTTACATTATTTCCACAATTTTCTACACTTTGGTCAAAGGGGCGTGTATCTACATTGATATTAACTTCTACGGGAATGTCAACAGTTACCGATTTAACGCCCCCACCTTTAGCTTCAGGATAAGAAACAGTTACTGTTTTCGAAACTGTTTCTCTATATCTTTTGGTATAACTCATTTCTTTGCCAATTAAACGGTTTGGTAATTATTTGATTGATATAACTGCAATGCTAACTCCTTTATTCTGGTTGACTTTGTTGACATACCAAGTAGTCTCGAAAATTCATTTGAAATTTCTTGTGAGGATTTTGTTTCTATTGACCAATCCATTTTTGGAAATTCAGTATATGCAGTATTCTTAATTGCACTTACAATGTTATTATTTAACTCAGTATTTGAAATAACAATGTCTATATTTTTATGGTCATTTCTGTCCCTGTTAAATTCATATACCAATATCGGAATATAAGATATCCCTATATTTTTGGATTCATCATCATTAATTAATATCTGATCGGTTAATTTTTTTTGAAGATTCATTTCATGAATAAAACATTTCATTGAATGAATAACAATAAAACCTTTTTGCTTAACATTTGAAGCAATTATTTTCTGACTTAATGCAATTGATTCTAGCTGTGTAATAGGAATAGTGGCTGTTAAATATTTTGTTCTGTTAGAAACTGTATCTATCTCTTTACAGGCGAAATTTATTATTGGTTTGTCAAGTTCAAAAACTCTATGTTTTAGATTCGCATTTAACCCGGTAAAAAGCTTATTGTATCTGCTGGAAATCATATTATAATCACGACCCATGCGTGTTTTTATATTTAATAAAGCCTTTTTTTGTTGTACTAATTGCATTAAATGTGAATCTACGTCACTTTGAAGTTTTGCCATTTTTTGTGAAATCTGTGAACGTATTAGAGAATAAAACCCTTTGTTGACATTTTCACAAATATGGTTAGCGGCATTTGTTTCTGCCGCAATAACAGCAGTTTGCATTGCTACAACGGCGCCCGTTGTTACATCCACATGTCGCGAAACACTTTTTATTTCTTCAGCCATAGGCTGAGTATCTACTGTATAATTAAAAGTTGCCATTTCTTCAATATTGGGAAAGGTTAAATATTATATTCATCTTCTTCATCTAAACTAAGCTCTGCCCCACACTTCTGGCATACCGAATCATCAGAACTTACTTTTGCCCCGCATTCAGGGCAAAAATGTTGTTCGGCTTGCTCATCATTATGTTCTTCATCATTTTCTTCAAAGTTTAACTCAGCTCCACATTCCGGGCAATTTGTTAAATCTGGTGTTATTGTCGTCCCACATTGTGGACAGATAAGTGGTTCAGCTCCTTCATTATTAATTTCTAAGTTGTTCTCAACAGCATTAGACTCTAGTTTATTATTTTGATAGTCTGAATTATCCACAAAATCTAATTTTGCCCCGCAATCCGGGCAAAAAGTAGTATCAACATTTACTTCAATCCCACATTCAGTACAAAAATATTTTTTTGTTTCTCCAGCAAGCTTATCATTATTTATAACCCCCTCTTTTGGTTCTGGACTTTTATGGTTTAAATCTTCACTGCTATTATTGATTATTGGCTCAATAATTAATTCATCATCAAGTTCTTTTAAAGCATTTTTTGCAATAACGGGCAGGTTAAGAGAAATGTGTTCATAAGTAATATTTTCAACACTGGGAATTGGTGGAATTTCTGAATTTTTTGCAAAAAGTGGATTAACAAAAATCAACGGTTTTCTTCTTTCGTCCAACTCATGTAATTCATTTGCTGCAACAGCCGTATCTTTTGAATTTCCATCACGTAATAGAGCATCATAGTAATCAATATGTTCAAATTTTTCGGCCTTACGGTCAATGTCTTCTTTCAATCTTTCCATATAATCCTCAAATTCAATCTGAACATTTTGAAATTCTTTCGATTGCAATTCAAAAGCAGCTAATACCTCAGCAGAACTATCATTTATAGTTACAACAGTAGAATCTAATAAACCTAATCCGTTATTCTCATTTTTACTTTCATCTTTTTCAAAGGAAACTTTAGACTCTTGCATGCTATTTTCAGTATTTTTAAGCGCCGCAAATGTATTATATGCGGCAATGTAATCTCTTAAACTCCCACGCATTAAATTTATTAAATCAGCACTTTCAGACCTGTTTCTGCCATAAAAATCTTCTGTATCCTGGTGCCATTTATTTAAATAACTAATTTTTTGATCTTTAATGTGATTATAGATTTTTAGTCTTTCAATTCGATTTTCATTCATTAAATTCTGAACCATAGGAGCTACAATTTCTTCATGTATTTGATGAATTCCAAAAGGAAAGTTTGTTGTACTGCCATCCTCAGCAACCCATGTATCTGACAACAAATTGTATCTTACACGCGAACTGTTTTTTAATTGAAATGGCACATAATCCTGGACGGAATCACCATAATTAAAATTTTCGTTTCTTATTCTTTCGATTTCTCCTGATTCTAAAATTGGTGAATAATGATTATACGGTGATTTTAAAATCTTAAATAAAACTTTGTTCGACTCAAAAATTATTTTATCAGTAGATGCAATCTTAAGTGCAGATATAGCCTGAACACTATTAGCCATTGTTAACATAAGACCTTTTAAAACATCCTCAAATTGAGAAGTGTGTCTTGATAGGGAATCTTTTAATTTATTAATTTCCTGAAATTTGGCAATATCTTCATTATGTTTTTTCGTATTGAAAACTTCAAAAACCGGTGTGCCTTCAGGAACTTCTGTTGTAGTAAATTCCTTGATAAAATTCAAGTATCGGCTATTATTAGCCACAAGTGGCAACGAAACAGATGTAATATCTAAATCATCCATACAGAAGGAAATAGTTCTCAGTGAACGTTCAAGATTGCCAAAATAATCATGTTGATTCAATTGTTGCATCGAAAGAGAGTATTGCTCTGTATCTATTTCTTCAGTTTCAAATGAACTTTCAACCAATGGAGCTTGAGTGGATAACATCTCTAGTTCTTCAATTTTTTCAATTAGTAAATCATTTTGTTTTGACAACTGAAGTTTAACTTCTGATTCTTCAACCATTCCTGTATGATCAACAATAAAACTCTTATTTTCATATTTAAATTGGCTCGCAATAGGCGCATATGCAATACCTAATTTAGATATTTTATAATCTCTAAAAATTTCCTTATGCAATTTTTGATATTCAGCAATTCTCTCATCAATTGAAAAAAGTTGTTTTACTAAATTTTTCTCTTTCATCAAAAAATAAATAAACGGAATAATGAGAATACAAAGCACCCATTTCCATAGTTTAGCACTGGATAATTCGGTATTCAATCTAACCTTTTCTTCCTCTAGTTTAGCTATTTCGTTTTCGTTTTGTTCTTCTTCATGAACTATTTTTTCAGCCATCTGCTGATAATAAGTATATAATATCTTAGCTTGATCTTGATAGATATTACTTGATTCTGCAAAAATTTTACCATTCATATTTCAAAATTTTAATAATCTTATTAATTGGAAAACACTTTCTTTCTTTCGTTATAGATTCGTTCGCAAGTCGTTATATTTTCTGTTAACCTGTCATAGTTTAGCGGAATTTCAAAAAGACAATTGCTTACTGATTTTATTTCTATTATATAATTTGTTTCTAATTCAATAGCTTCAGGGCTATTGCATGGAGAAATATAGCGAATATTTTCCATTAGGTTGATTATCCTTGGTAATATATCCAATGGAAAATCTTTCATTTGTTCAAGCTTTTGCTGAACTTCTTTAGTCGCTTTTTTCATTTCATCTAGCCTGTTTCTATTTTCTTTTTCCTCAATAAAAACTTCTCTTACTTTTTCAGATGATGCAAAAGCCATAAATAATCCTAATAATAAAAGAAAAAACAAAACTCCTTGAATTAGTATTTGGGATTGAAAATGAATAGGTTTTATTGAATTAAATACTATCATTGCACCAATAGCAATGATTACGTAAAAAAATGTAAAAAACCATCGCAAACCAATTGACCCAATTTTTTTTTGTGATTTGTCTTTAAAATCAACCCACGGTACAATAATGTCAAAAAATAAAAGACAATAAATTAATGTACTTACCACAATATTTAATACCAATATTTCAGTTTGAGCGTTTCTTCCAAAATACAGAAAACATAAAATTATTAAGACCTCGCCAAATATTACGAGTAATCGCGAAAATATTTTTTTAGTATTCATAATCTCTGGATTTTACAAGTTATCTTTTTTGTCCGCACTTTGGACAAAATTTAATAGTAGGGGCTAATATCGTACCGCATCGTGCACATTTATCTTCAGCTTGCTGTTTACCACAATTACCACAAAAAACACTTCCGGCTATAAGCGCTGTATTGCAATTTGGACATACAGTTGTTTCACTTTGTAACTGTATTCCACAACTCACGCAGCGTTTTGCACTTTTATCATTATCTGTACCGCATTTTGGGCATGCATCATATGGATCCCCACAATGAGGACAAAAACGATGCGAACTTGGAAATTTTTTCGAACAATTTGAACAATAAACTTCTTTATTTTGATTTAAAGGCGGAACTATTCCTGATTGTTGAACTTGGTTTGAACTATTAAAAGTAGGTTGATTATACTGTGGCTGCATAATACCGCCTCCACCACCAATTCCCCCCATCATATTAGATGCCACTACGGCGCCTAATAATCCACCGCTTCCACCCGACATCCCGTTTACAGCATCTTTTGCTATTTCAAAGGCCTGAGTTTGTTGATAGGTAGCCCCAACTATACTTTGAGTACTCTGCCTGGAGATGGCATCCAACACTCTTAAGCCAACCTCAGTTGTCCCATCCACCTGAATACTGGTTATATAGAATTTGGTTAGCTCAAAACCTATATTTTCCCAAAAAGGCAACATCGTAGTACGCAGATGTTCTGATATACTATCTAAATGAGCCGAAATCTGTTTGATGCCTATTTTATTCTGAATCATAAACTGCATCAAAATGGATTTTGTTTTTGTTGTAAACTCTCCTTTAAATTGTTCAGTCAAATCAATCTCATCAAATGATTGTTTGGCTCCAACAATTTTAATCAAAAATCGTTCAGCATCTATTATCTTCAGCCCATACATTCCATTCGCAATCAAAGGTATCCCAGTGTTATAATCAGCATCATGAATATCCATTCTATCAATTTCCCATTCAATATTATAGGGTTGTAGCTTATTAATAAACCAAACTTCTGCCGTGAATGGATTTTTTCCACCAAAAGGCAAACCATATAATTTTCTTAACAATGGCAAATTTTCGGTATTAAGGGTATGTTTCCCAGGACCGAATTTTCCAATTATTTGTCCTTTTGAAAATAATATTGCCTCCTGCGATTCTTGAACAATAAGTTGTGTATATGTGCTTAAATTCGTTGCATCGCCCGGACGCTGATTCCTATCCTGGTATTTCCAGGCGTAAATGGTCTCATCTCCTTGAGGTGACCATCTAACTAGATCAATTATTGCCATTATAACATATTTCTGATTTCCCCTACTCATCTGGCTTTTCAGTTTCCGCCCCCAACAATATTGCCTTCATGGGTCAGGCCCGTTTTTCTACTGGTTTCCGGTCTCCAATATTATTTTGTTTTTTACTTACATTTTACAACATCATAAATAACCGAAACCCTGGTTACCTTATCTGCTAATACATCCCAAGGGACATTCTGAATAGTAACATCATTTCCGTATGCAGTTTTCGCATCTTTAAGCAATTCGGCCAGCGTCAATGCATCTTGACTATATACCCCTGCGGCTTTTGAAACAGTCGCAATATAAATTGGAGCAGGACATGCCGAACCATTACCACCATCAGGTGCAAAAGTTGAAACCAAATATTTGTTAGTATTGCAAGAAAACAATAGCATAACGGCAATTAATAAAAAAGAGTAACTGATAATTTTTTTCATAATGATTTATTCTTTAATTAATACCTACTCTTCTGGCTTTTCAGCAACCGCCCCGTTTTTAATGGTTTCTGGACTCCATTTTATAATTTATTTATACTTCCGAATATCCTATCATTAAGACATTGACCCAATCCCTATAAGTGCTCCAAATACCACAATCAGTAAAATAACGTCAATTAATGAAATTATTAAACCAGCTATAGCCAACCCTCTTGGTGATTTAAAAACACCAATAAATGAAAATAAAAGTCCTAAAAACCACACTGCCCATCCTACTCCTGGCAACCAGCTCAGACATAACGATATTAATGCAAGTATAAAACCCGCTGTACCCAACCCATTTGATTTTTTCATAACATGAATGATTATATTTGTTTATTCTGTTCTTATACACCCAATATTTTATTTTTACAAAAAAAACTTCCAAAAGCGTCCTCAAAACACCTCCGGAAGTTCCTGCTCACGCGGAATTGCATTCCCCGTGTTTACCTTTTTTGGCTTAGACACCTGCCAATGCCACCATCTCACCAGCCTCCTCCGAAAGGATGCTTATTCATACCTTAATCCGCTTCTCACTATTTTCTTCTCTCTTTTCACTAATAAATATTCCCTATAAATTATTACCTATTAAATATTAAATATTACCTTTTTAACTAACCGGCGGATCCTCATGATCAAGATTCGTAGGCTCCATCACAAACTGCATCGCACAAGTCTTCCCCGCCACAATAGTAAAATCAAAAACAATATCATTACAATCTTTTTTCACTATTTT
>CAYYQJ010000023.1:0-13451 GCA_964473775.1 uncultured Bacteroidales bacterium
TTTTGAGGTTTTACGGGACTAAATGCCATTAAATATTTCGTTCTACATAGAAAAAACAAAAACAGGGAAGAGTGCCACAGATCCACAGATTTTCAAATTTAAATTAAAACAGATTCAATTCGGGGGTTGTTTTATTATTGGATAGGTTTGAAGAAAGGGAAAGGAATTTTATCGTTCTGAACGACAAATTATGAGTGCAGGAGAGTAAAATTGCCTATATTGATTTTCAATTTTTTAGATATAAAATGAAATTTTTCGATATCGAGAGTAAATTTTTCGATATCGAGAGTAAATTTTTTGGTATGAAGAGTAAATTTTTTATGGCATATTAAAAATTTATGGCGCGATACATGAAATTAATACCGCAGAAATGCAAATTATTGTTGTGATATTGAAAATTTTATTGGCGGAATTTTTGTTGATTGTTTCTATAAAGCATTGTATATATAGTAGTTATTCGTAATAAAATATTGATTTCAGGTAGTGGGGTAACAATTAAGAGATGGTTGGAATGGTTTTATTTATCAAGAGGAAAAATATTAGGATAAATTTAGTTGTTGATTTATAGTAGGTTAGTAGTTATGTTTACAAGTCATTAATTTTTGCTTAATTTTCTTATTTAAAAATGCCGTACCTACGACACTCAAAGTAGTATCATTTTTTAATATTCTACCATAATGTCGTACCTACGGGACTTTATTACAGCACTATACTATATTTTCAAATTTACCACCCTATAATCAATTATTGGATTTTAGTTATTGTAAAATGTTTAAAAGAAATTTCAGAGGTAAAATACGGGCGTTTTAGTGGATCATTTTTCATCGTTTTTTTGGGTTTAAAATGTGTCCATTTTGCATGTCAAACCCTATTTTCAATTTTTTTCCCTGGTTTAAAAATATTTTAATAAAAAATTGAATCTTTGTATTGCACTATTATTATGTCTTTTACAATTTCGTATTTTCTTTAAATTGTTCCTAAAAAAGAAAAAAAGAAAAAAAATTGCAAAAAGTAATTTTTTATTCAAAATAATATTTAACTTTGCCTCGTCGTTTTTTCGTTAGAAAAAAACATTTTTACATATATTGTAATGGATTTATAAACTGGAAATTTAAAAATTATGAACAAGTATTTAAGAAAAGAACTCGAAAGCGAAATTGGCTTGAAAAACTTCTATGATGAGCATCCGGAATTATTAGATGCAATTCCAGAGATGGAACCTGACGTTTTGGGTTTAAATGGTGTGATTGCTGATGCAATAGACGCCGGCATTATTCAGGAAATTGAGACATCCGGTATTACGAAGGATGTTAAGGCTATGAAATCGAACATGGCTAAAGTAGTTTGCAGGATTGCTAAAAAAGCACGTCCTAAGGCCAGGAATGATAATAATAATGAGCTTTTTGATGCGTTGGATCATGCAGTTACTTATATTATGCAGGCTCCAAAAATTCTTGCACTTAGCCGAGCAAAGGCGATGAGGAAGGTGATTAAGGATAATGCAACTTATTTTAGTAATATTAAACCGGCAGATTTTGCTGCAATGGATGCTGCTATTCTGGCTTATGATACCGATTTTGCCAAGCCACGTTATACCATAGATTATAAGCATGTGGCAGGAACTACTGCTGTTTTTAATTTGATACATAAGGGATTTATTTTCCGTGATAATATTGTTGATTATGTTTGCGGTTATTATGAAGAGGAAGACCCTGAGTTGGTAGATGAAATGAAAAAACAGATGGGTACTGTGATAGAAGGTGTGCATCATACGGGAATTGAAGCACTTTGTGTTGATGGCAAGCCTGCAGAAGGAGCTATTACGAATTTGTTGCAGGATGTGGAGATGATGATAGTTGAACTGAAGAAAGTTGCCATAAGTGATATTAACGGTTTGGCAACTTTAATAAAGTTTACGCCAGGAACTTATCATGTGACTTTTAAGAAGACAGGTTATGTGGATAAGGAAATGATTTTGCATTTTAAGAAGGGGGTTACGGTGCATATTACTGTGGAGATGTTGAGGGCTTAAATAATTAATAATTAATAATTAATAGGAAATAGTATCTTTGTAAAAAATAAATAATGACATGGAACAGATTCGGTTATATACAAAACTCAATTATTTACCTAAAGATTTAAAATCAGAAGTAAATGACTTTGTTGATTTTCTGTTAAGTAAAAGGAAAAAGGAGATTAAGAAAAAGACTCCAAAATTTGGCTGTGCAAAAGGGCAAATTTACATATCTCCTGATTTTGATGAACCATTAGAGGACTTTAAAATGTATATGTAATGGACTTATTGCTTGATACACATACATTGATATGGTTTCTGAATGGAGACGATATGTTGTCTAAAAAGGCAAAATCTGCCATTGAAGATGCTGAAAATGTAAAAATTGTAAGTATTGCATCAATTTGGGAGATTGCTATAAAAATTAGTCTTGGAAAATTTAAGTTTCCAAAAGGATTCAAGCAATTTCTTGATATGATTGAAGATAATGGTTTTGAGATATTGCCGATAACATTTGAACATGCCATTGAATTATCAACTTTAGAATTTCTACATAGAGATCCTTTTGACAGACTTCTGATTTCTCAATGTTTAGCTGATGATTTAATTATTGTTTCGAAGGACGATACTATAAAAAGTTATAAAGTTAATACGATTTGGTAAATACATCAACTGATAAGAAAGGTAAGAGGGAATAAGTAATAAGTAATATGTAATATGTAATAGGGAATATTTAATTAGGAATAGGGAAAAGAGAATAGATAAATTAATATTATAGTGTGATTTGGAAATATTGGATAGGATTAAGGAGTAGGAACGACTGAGATAGAACCTCAGCCGGCCCCTAGTATAATTGGTAAATAGAAAAATGACAAACGAGCAACATATACAGTTTTTAATTAATCAGGCAGATGAAGACATTGGTGCCACAGAGGCGCTTTTGCAAGCAGGTTACTTTGGACAGAGTTTGTTTTGGGCTCACCTGACGCTTGAAAAACTTTGCAAAGCACTGTGGGTTTATACAAATGGTAGTGAAAATCATCCTTTTGTTCATAATCTTTTGCGGTTGCTTAAAGAATGTAATGTTGATATGACGGATGAACAAAAACTCTTTTATGCAGAGATGAACCAATTTCAGACTGCAGGAAGATATGGTGATTATTTACAAAAACTTGAAAATACTGTAACCTCAGATGTTTGTGAAAAATTAATGACAGAAGTGAAAAATCAAATAAGATGGATAAAACAACAGATGGAAAGCAAATAGCCGGATTTTTTATAAAGGCATGTGTTGATAACGGAATACCGGTATCAGAGGCCTATCTGTTTGGCTCATGGGTAAAGGGAAAAGCCAATGCTAATTCGGATATTGATATTGCACTTGTTTCTAATTCTTTCGGAAAAAATATTATTGAAAATACGAGGCAGACTGCTCTGATAAATTTTGAGTATCCTGATGTGGAAGTTCATCATTTCGCACCAGATGAGTTTATAACTAACGATCCTTTTATCAACGAAATAAAACGAACCGGGTTGAAAATACTTTAATAGGGAAGAATTAATAGGTAATAATTAATAATTAATAGGAAATAAAAAAATAGAAACTGAAAATTGGAATTGTATTATTGAATAATTTTTGAGAGATGGATGTTGAAAAGATAAAATCGGATTTGCGGGCTAAGGGTGAGGCGGACAGGCTACAGGAGGCTTGGGAGAAGAAGCGGCTGCAAGCAAGAAAGACTGAATTGCTGAATTTTAAGATGCAGTTCAGGCATTTTTTCAGAGATATACACCATTTTGCTTGTCCAAAAGATAATGAGCCTTTGGTGGCTAGTTTTGAAAGTATTGAAATTACACTGGCGGAAAATGTTGAAAGGAATGAAAAGGAGAAAGGATATAATATATATTTTACGCTGACTTCATACGATAAATCGGTTCACAGCATTTTTGCGGAGGGTGTTGCTTATAAACTGGGAACAAACGGTGCGGATGATGTGAGGTTAAAAGAGAGTGAGTTATCGGTTGGAAGTTTGAAGTTTCGGGAGGATGTGATAAAAGGAAGGATAATTTATAAGTATCAGTATAGGATTGAAGGGAATGAGAAGGAGTTTGGGGATTTGAGGGGGTTGATTGAGGAGGTTTGATGAGGGAATTAGGAGTTACGAATTAGGAGTTACGAATTGAGGAATAAAAGAATATGGGGAGTTTGAAAATTGAATAGTTTAACTTAATTCTTGGATTTTTAATAATTTTTTAATAAAAAGACATTAATTTTTATTTTAATAAACAAAAATGCGTATTTTTGGAGCTTGAAAGATTAATAATTATGGGACACTTTTCAGTTAGAGTAATGTATGACAATGGTAAACCAGCCAGCGATGTTGGGGTTGCTATTGACTACGGTATTTTGTACGGAGTTGACGAAAAAAGAACGCATAGCGATGGATGGGTTGAATTTCATAATCATGGGGATAAATCTGGAAAGATTTATGTGCATGGGAAAAATATGGGGGATCATTCGTTGTAGGTATCATAAAAAAAATTATAAAACTAAATTAATTTATATATAATGACAAATAATCATATAATTATTGGAATTGGAGGCACTGGCGGTAATGTCATCAAAATCTTCAGGCAACAGGTTGTTGACAAATATGGAGATATTGTAGGTGTAGAGGAAATCAAAAATATCGAATTTCTTTATGTGGACAGCAACCCTAGTGAATTTGACGAAAAGAAATGGGAATATCAGGGCAAGGACATCAAATTATCAGGAAGTTCTACTCTTATTATGAAAGCTGGAGTTTTAAACGATAGACTTCAAGATTATTCTACAAGACCAGAATTTTTAGGTAATGATTCAGATTGGGGAGATGTATTATCAGATAAGGAGCTTGCAAAAAAAGCAGGGAATCAAATGCGACGCTTAGGAAGAGTTTATTTAATTCCCAATATTAAGGATATTGTAAACCGTGTTGCACAAAAAGAAAAAAATCTTTCAAGCAATAAGAGGGCGATTACTTTAATTCATATTGTTACCGGGCTTGCAGGAGGAACAGGGAGTGGTAGTATTGTAGATATAACAGCACATTTGTTAAAATATTTTGAGAAAAGATCTGCAGATGTTAAAATCAACTTATACTTGAAAATACCTGAAATTCAAGTACCCGATGGATGGGGCGGACAATTCACAGGACCACTTAGAGGAGTATCTTTTTACCAGATTAATGGATATGCTGCGCTTAAAGAAATCAATGGGCTTGCAAGTGGAGTATTTGAGCCGTACAATATAAGTGAAAAAAGACAAAGGATCAAAACTGATAATCGTCTTCAAGCAGCATATATTGTTGCTGAACGAAATAATGAAACAATTGGATTTTCAGATGTTATTTCACCAATTGCTTCTTTATTGTTCTTAAAAACGATAACTTCAGGTACAGAAAAGGATGATAAAAGTACATTATCTTTACCGCAGATATTGGATAAAGTTGATAATGCGGAGAACAACACTATTAATGCATCTACTTATTGGGGATTAGCTGGTAAATATCGTATACCCGGCATATACAAGGTAGGAGTTCCAAAAGTCCAGATAAGAGAAAGCTTTGCATATCTTTTAGTGTTAAATGCTTTTAACAAACTACTTTTTAAAAATTTTGATGAAGTTGCAGGGAAAGGTTATCTAGGTGTTCCTCCAAGGACCAGTGAAATACAAAGGGAGAAGAATCATATTACAACTAATTTACGCTCTACTCTACTGGATGAGTGGTATTTGACTTATGATTATTTAATATTAGATGAGCCAATGATTGATAAAAACAATAAATCACTGACTGAAGGTAGAGATGATTACTCATTTAAAGTTGCATATAAAAGAGAATATAATAAGCAGTACACTTTATTATCTACAACCAAACTATATAAAGGGAAGTTTATAAAAGATAATGAAATATTGAAATATTTACAAATAACTGTAAATGATTATTTTAATAAAGACTATAAGGGTTTTGGTTATGAACGTTATTATTCGAATATGGTTAACTGCCTCAGCCCAATCTCCGATTTTCTTGCTTTTAGAATAAAAGACAAACTATTTGGTACAGAAGGAGGTAAACAATCTCGCACCTATCCATTAGAATCATATATCGAATTATTACTTTGTATCGTTCAGGAATATTTGCCTGGTTTGGAAAAGGATTTAACAAACAAACAACTTGAATTTACAAAGCTGGCTGAAAGGAAGCAGGATGAATTAAAAAATCTCAATGAAGAGTATATTAATTCTTTTGGGATAATTTTTAATAATCCCAAAAAAAGAGAGAATGCTATTAATAATTTTAATGATGCATTAGAAAAATTCTGGCTTTATACAATTTCTCTAAAAGGGATTTCATTTGCAATTCAGCTTATCAATTCCCACCTAAAAAATAAGCTATTAGATGTTAAAAAAGATGTTGAGAATGATGTTAAAAGTATTGCTGATAGAAGGAATAAACTTAATCAAGAGTATGAGGAAGAAAGAAGAAGGCTAAGTGGTAGTGATGAAATCAAAGGGTTCAAATCAATAACAAATGATGAGGGTTTAGAAAAATTTCAGACTGCATTAATGAAAGATAAGCCTAGATTTGATGAAGTGATGGTTCGGCTTGAAAATCTCATTTTTGAAAATATGGATAGTGTATTAGAAAAGGTAGAAACTTTAAAAAACAAAGATCTACCAATTATGAAGCAAGCTTATAATGAAATTGACAACTTGCTATCTGAGAGAAATTTCAGAGAACTCCTAAACGAAGATGATAATTTCTATAATGCGCATGTTGTTGAAGTATTATATAATAAATATAAAGAAGCAAACAATCCAAAACTAAAAGATTTATTTTCTGAAATGTATTCTTTCTCTTCACCTTTGTCAACAGTAAGCAGCCCGGAAGGTAAGGGGGGAATAGAAACTCATAGTGAAAAGATTGTAGTTTTACCACAACTCCAAGGAGTAAGGCAGAATAATACCCAAATTCTAAATTTTTATTCTGAATTAAAGAAAACAATCGAATCAACTCTAGGCCTCAGTAATGACTCCATAAAAGAAATAAAAGATGATAAATTTAAAAATGAGATCACAATTGCGCAATTTCTGTGGCCTATTCGCCCTGATCAAATTGATAATGTTGTAGACCTGAAGAAAGAGTATGATGAATTAAAGAAAATAGCTCAGATTAATTTCTTGATGCATACAGAAGATACTCAAAATCTTGTGGAATTAATACCCCCTAAAAGTCCTGATGAATACAAGAGCATGATCTTACCATTCCTACTTATAATTGATTCTATTGACGGTGGTTTTGAACTTTATGGGTCTGAAAATTTCTGGAAAGTTTCTCAGAATATTTCGACTAAAATAATTGAGACACAAACATCAGCTCATGACGAAGAGAAAGTTGATATTTTTTTAGAATCTAATAATATTGAGGATTTTCTAAAATTGGATTTCAAAAAATTAGATAATAAAAATTCAACTGATATTATCAGTGGGTTTATTCATCCGTTCATATTTAATGCAATTCGGTCAAAAGCTGAAAAATTTATTAAGAAAGAAAGCAATGTAGATGTGATTTTAAAAAATATTCAAAAGTTTTTGGATGAATATCTGATTAAAGTTAAAAATGACTCTTCTGATAAAAATTACAAACAATTTAAAAATGCATATCTTACTGTTCATGGAATAATTAACAATCAATAAAAAAAAGATGAGTAATAACAATGCTAAACTTTACAAATGTTATAAGGGAACTTGTAGTAAATGTCTCAATGAAGAAAACCCTTACATTACTGAGGATGAATATAAAGATTTACTTGATTCAGATGGCAAGATACAGTGCCCAGAAGGTCATTTAGATTGCGGTATTCAAGAGCTTAAACCTGAAGATTATCCTAGTCCACCTAAAGATCGAAAAAAAATATTTCTTTTAGGTGGAGCGATTTTGACTGTATTAATTATTTGTGGTGCAATTTTCTTTTTACTAAAAAGCTGTCATCCCGAGAAAAAATCGGATTCAAAGAATGACACATTAGTTGTTGTCCTAGATGAAAAGAAGCAAGCAGACCTTAAGAAACACATTGCAGATTCTATTGAAACACTTAGAATAATTGATTCAACTAAAAATGCCCAAACTAAATTTATAGAACCTGTTACCTCTGGCACTAGCATCAACACTCAACAGCCTATTAAGAAAAAAACTATAGTTCTAAATAACGGGGATAAGTATGAAGGCGATATTAAAGGCGAAAAAATGAATGGACAAGGCACGTTTTATTATAAAACACGTCAACTTATTTCACCAAAAGATAGAAAAAAACGCTATGCTGAAGCTGGTGATTACATTATTGGAGAGTGGTTTGCAGGAAATCTTGTTCAAGGTAAATTGTTTGCATCAGATGGACATCAAAAAGATGCAATAATGATAGGACGATAATAAAATCTTATGCATAAATCCCTACTTTTTATATTATTTTCTATTTTTACTTTTTCTGCAGGTTCTCAGAATAAATACATTTCTGTTCATACCGAAAATCTTTATAAAAAATTACCCGAATCCTGCAAAAAACAAATTAATGAAATTATTGAAAATAAGCACTTACCCATTAATCTATCTATAGTTTGTAGTGACTTATCAACAAATTTGCCAATACATATTATTGCATCTAATAATGGGATAGAACATATAGGCTTCAATTTATTTAAAGACAGTATTGCTGCATTATATCCAAAAGAAGCATGTCTATTTTTGGAAACCTTAATTTTTGAATCTACTGTTTCAAATAAAGGAGATTTCATTAAATTTCTTACTGAATCAAAAGTTTCAATTAAATATGGAATGTTTGAAAACAACAGTAACTTTAATTTATTGAAAGATTACATTAATTATAATAATGTTTCGACAAATTTCACTTTATCATATGATAGTTTGAAATATTTTGCAATTTGGGAAGAAGGCATAAAAAAGGTTTCTATTATTTTTCCTGCAAAGTATACTCTTTTAACATGTTCTGATAAGAAAGAATTAGATGAATTGCTCTATAATAATTTGGCAAATTTAAAATTAGAAAAAACATTAAAGCAAACGAATGCTTTTGAATTAAATTCTTCGAGTTTGAAAAAGCGTTCAAAGAATGTATATCTTTTACCAGGGAGTACTTATTTTGAAAACATTACTACAGATTTATATTTTTTTAAAGCTGATGATTCATTGAATTATGAGTTTTTGTTTGATAAAAAGTATTTTTTAGAAAGTTTTGCAAATTTATTACTAAAACCAGAAAAAATTGGAAAAGAGATTGAGGCCAGCATTCACCAAAAACAATATGGTGGCATAATTAAAGATTTTGTTATTGATTATTCTGGACTAGTGAATTATTTTTCAAATAACAAATACGTTGCGTATGTTGGAATTGAAAACAAAAGTGAAGATCGTTTGATTGCAACCGTAATTTTTTACAATAAATTTCTAAATAATCTTCACCTTATTTATCTTGAATCAAATACCAATAGTTTATTCTCTAATAAAATTTTCTTTGCTGCAAAATTATATTGTAATATACCAACAGACAATTTGAAAAATATTTTTGCTGATTTTACAAATTTAGAAACTCAATATGATTTAAAGTTAAAATAATGGAAAGAATTGTTGCTTTGTATTTTTTCATGTGCTGCATTATGATAAATGCTTTTACACAGAACCTATCTGATAAAGATATGGAAAAAGAAATAAAACTTTCAGGGAAATACTATTATGGTGAATCCGTAAGCATTAATGATTCTATTAGTAAACAAGATGCTGTGGAAGAATTAATAGCTTATATAGCTCGTGATTATAAATTATTTAAGGAAGGAGATATCATTGCTGACAGTGTGAAATATTTAAGTTTCCCACGAGGAAATAAAATTCGAAGCATCGCTTATATTTTAATGGCAAATGTTTCTAATAATTTCAAGAAAAAGGAAGATTTAAAAATAAATGAAATCAAGTATTCCACTAACAATACATCAACAAAAGACACAATAATTCAATCAAAGAATAAATCAAATTTAGAAACTATTAAAAATGTCAATTCTGAAGGGAATATTAATACCAATTTAAATGAAAAATATATGGTATCCTTGTTAAACCTTTCAAATTTGGATGAATTATTAAAAACCCTAGATGAACAAAAATACAAAGGAAAATTGATTTATGGGAAAGAAGCTGCCTTTACTTCAAACAAAGAAAGCTGTTATATAATAATTTTAAATTCTGAATTAAAAATCGTAACAATTCTAGGTATGGGCGCATCAAAAAGATTTGACTTTAAAATAAACAAAGATGTAATTAATTACAAGAAAGAATTTATTAATACTAATGAAATATGGGTGTTTTTTATAAATTAATCAAACGAGTCATAGTTCTGTTTTGCATTTTTTTTAGCGTTAATGCATCTGCTCAATATTCTACGCAGGTTTCACTTAACGGCGTAAATGATTTAGCATTAGAAAAAAAAATGTCTACAAACTCATCAGATTTGCTAACTGCAATTAATACTGCATATTTTACTAATAAAGCGCCAGAATTATCAAAATTGGATATGGACCCAAAGGCAGTAAGCTCTATATTATCTCTTTGGGAAACTAGTCTTTTTCGTTGTTATGAAACTGATATTATTACAAGAGTTTCTAATAAACCAAATGGAGGATATGAAATCCGAAACATACCTTTATTTATGAAGGAGGCAGACACTTCTGATCAATATCAGGAAGCAGTAATTAATTTTAATAATCAAGGTAAGATTGTTGATTTATATATATCCTTGGAAACACATCAAGTTGCAAATATTTTAAAAACTGGGATATCTGTGACGGATTTTAGAAGAAGACAAATTATCCTTGACTTTATTGAAAACTTTCGAACCGCATATAATAGAAAAGACATTGATTTGCTAAATAAAGTTTACAGTGAAGATGCTCTAATTATTACAGGAACTGTAATAAAAACAAAACCTTCAGGTAATGATGTTGTATTAAATTTATCTCAAGAAAAAATAAAATACACTAAACTAACAAAAACTGAATATATTTCAAGACTAAAGTTGACCTTTGCAAGAAATAGCTATATTAATATCAAGTTTGATTCTGTTGAAATTGTTCAGCATAAAAAGTACCCTGAAATTTATGGTGTTACTTTGAAACAATATTGGAATACTTCAAATTATAATGATGAAGGCTACTTGTTCCTGATGATGGATTTTAGTGATGAAGATAATCCTATCATACATGTGAGAACCTGGCAGCCTGATAAAGTGAATAACCAATCTTTAAAAAAAGATGAAATCTTTAACTTGGGAATGTTTAATATTAAAAAATAAATCTACTTATGCGCAGATATTTACTTATTTCATTTTTGCTTTTTTGCTCTTTAGCAAGTTTTGCCCAGGAAATAAAATATAATGAGGAAAAAGAAAGGGCTAAGAATATTGAATATGTCGGCCCGCCAGAAAAAGCTATGTTAATCATTCAAACGGATATGGATTTATCTTTTGAAGCTAGTAATGATTCTCTTTCTACAATCTCCAAGAATAAGGGAATCTATAAAATACCTATTGATGCAGGCAGCCAAATTCTTACTATAAAATCTGTTTGTTGTGGTCGTATAATGTTGAACTTTATTTATAATGATCTTGGGGCTTTGAAACCTAAAGAAGTAAGATATTTTAGCATTAAAATACCAAATGTTTTTGGTGAAGTAGTGGAAGTTACAAAAGAGGAAAAGGCCAAAGGAATGTCAGATTTCCCTGGTTATAATGACAAAGATGGTTTTTTGTTTTTTTACCTATCTGCCTTACCCAATATTGAACTTCAATTTCAAGAAAAAAATGGTTATGTTACTAAAGTTACAAAAGAAACTGATCGATATCAATTATATGCAAAATCTGGTGTACCAATTGATTTGACAATTTCCGCAAAAGGGTATGATGATTTGACATATTCAATTGACACACTTGGTGTGAAAGAAGTCAAATATTTTCGTTTATTTTCTTTAAATAGTTTTGTAAAGACAACAACATCTGATAACTCATTGAAAAAAGGTACCTACAAAATCATTACTGACCCCATAGGTGCAATTATTGAAATCGATGGTAATCCATATTTCAATAAGCAACCGGAAAGTGAAAGGAAAACTCCAAAAGTTATCGAAGAAAACGCAGGATTAAGGAAAATTACTGTTTCATTAGATAAATATGAAAAAATTACAGACACTATAAGCATTGGAGGAGAGAAGAATATATCTGAATATAAATTGATTCCAACAATTTCGAATTTAAGATTTAATATTATTCCAACAAATGCTGATGTTTTCATTGATGATGAAAAGATTCCATTTACTAACGGGACTAATGTTGAAGTTAAAAAAGGTGTACGATTTATTGAAATTAATGCCCCACATTATTATACTCAATCATTTAATATACAAACCTATCCAAATCAGATTCATAAAATAAATAAAACGCTTCTCCCTATTATGGGGGCTCTCTCTATTACATCTAGTGATAATGCTGTTGGCGCAGATATTTTCATTGATGGTACAAAAAGTATCGGCAAAGTACCTTTGATAAATTACCCTATTCAAGAAGGGAGTTATTTAGTTAGATTAAAGAAAAATGGTTTTGCAACTAAAGATGAGGATTATAAAGTTACAATCACCGAAAATAAAACTACATCGAAATCTATTGAAATGGTATCTTCATTAGATGTCTATGTAAAATCATCACCTGATGGAGCTGACGTAACAATTGATGGGCAACAAATGGGTAGAACAAATATGAAAATTAAATTGGGAATCGGCACACATACTTTAATTATAAACAAAGAAAACTATGAAATTCAAAATGCCATTATTGAAGTTACTGATAATGTTAATGGGAATAACTTTACTTACAGTTTAATTGCTAAAATGATACCAGTTGTTTTTAATACCAGACCTGCAGGTGTTTTGGTTACAGGTGATGGAATATATCTTAACATTAGTGAACATACAGGCAATACTGAATTATCTCTAGGTATACACAAGGTTCAATATAGTAAGAAAGGTTACTTTACTAAAAAGAAAATAATCAATGTTTCTAATGTTGGAAAAACCTTTAATGCAAAGTTATTTCGCAGATCGTTTGGTCAACTAGGAATATCCTATGGATTAAATGTATTATCGCTCAATATTGCTGGATGTATGGGGGGGCATTTTTATTTAGGCGCAGGTTTTGGTATAAATATGACAAAACATAATTTCAGTCAGCACATATCTGTAAAAAATGCCAATGTTGATGATATATTGTCATATAATGCAGTTGGGACTATAAAATCTGATAGAGATCGGAAGAGCACACGTCTGAACTCCAGTCACCTGAAGCTATC
>CAYYQJ010000024.1:0-13340 GCA_964473775.1 uncultured Bacteroidales bacterium
TACACGGCTCTGAACACTCTTTCCCTACACGACGCTCTTCCGATCTATCGTCGAGGTTGCCTTTTTCGTCCATCAAACCTTCAATAAAAACAATGGGGGTGTCGGGATGATGATTTTTAAGGATTTCAACCAACGAAACTGCATTGGTTTCTATTTCGTCCGCCGTCATATTGGCTGTTCCATCAATCACATAAAAGGCAGCATCTATATCGCCCATCACGCGGCATACACTGCCATCCATTTTGCCGTTGCCACTGAAACCCAGGTTTACAATGGGTGCATCCATCAGCCGCGAGAGGATATTTACATAAGCCATTCCCGGGCGTGAGGCAGCGCTTCCCTGAGTGATGCTGGTGCCATAAAACACTATGGGCTTGCGTTTATCCGGCTCGGGTTTCTTTATCACAGCCACACTATCGATGCCGATGCGCAATTTGCTCACTCCGTCATATAAGGGCATATACATTCGGAATTCGCGCATTTCGGGCTTCATGTTTTCTATCAACATAAAATAATTAATCTTTCCCGAAGGTCGCGCTGTGCTTATAAACTGCCATTGCCCTTTGATTTTGCAGTAAAGGTCTATTCCGTAAACTCCGGTGGCTGCCATGTTGCTAACCGACATCAGATTGAAGTTGTCGCGCTCGTTGTTCAGCAGATTCCATTTTATTTTTATGGAAGTTGAATTGGTGAAGAAACGAACGGACAAACCTGCCGATGCTTTTGATATTTCCCAAACGGCATTGGGTACAGCCTTTTTGTAATCCAAAGGCAGGCGGTCGAAAGGGTTTTCTTTGAGCGAATCGGCAAAAGTGCTGCCTTCAATCAGGTAGCTTTCTGCTCCGTAATATTTTCGGATGCGGAGTTTTTCTGTATCCTTATTCTGACAAAATGCCCCAAAGCCGAATGTGATAAAAACTAATATGGAGATGAGGCGATGCATTTTTTTGTTGAGTTATTAATTTGTGGGGTTGATTTGATATTTGGTGGTTACAAAAATAAAGAAAATTATGGATTACGATGAAGGATAAAAACTCTGTGCAACTTTGTGCAGTCCTTTGTGAAACTTTGTGGTTAATTTTCGGAATAACTTTACACTAAGTTTCTCAAAGGTTTCACAAAGGTTCACAAAGAAGAATTTGATGATTTGATAATTGGGTAATTTAAAAATTTTGGTAAGCCAATGATTGTTTATGGTTGTTTTTTTTGTTCTGCTTTATAAAGATTTAAGCCAATGATGTATTGAGGGATTAAGATGGCCAGACTGGCAAAAACAATTCCAAAAATAAAAAAAATACTTGCCATTGTGCTTTCCAAATTACCTAAAGAAAGTTTTGGCGAAGCTCCGCTTAAGATAAGACCGATAATATAGGCTATTAACCAGATTATGGTAATGATACTAATGATTAAATGAATGAGGAACTTCCGGTCAGATATTTTTTTGAATTTTAATCCCAGTAGTAGATATCCAAATCCCGGTAAAAGTAAAAACGGCATATAGATTAACCATACTCCTGTGATTAAAACTGTTTGCCGGGTAATACTAATAACAAATGCTAAGAATAAATTATATAACCCACAAAAGGTCAATATCCCGCCAAATATTATTAAAAAGATGCGTGCAATTTTTTCATTATTTTTCATAAAAGTTGTTTTTAAAATGAACATCAAAAGTACAAATTCTTTTACATAAAAAAACTTCCGCATCAATTAAGCTACGGAAGTTCAATTATTAGTTTTCAAAAATACCTGCGTGATTATTTCGAAAGCCTTATCTTTATCTGCGCATCGTTTTCGCTGCTTAGATTGGCAGCATAAACAAAGCGTTCGTTGCTTGGAACCTGACTCAAATCGATTGGGACAGAACCACCTACTGGTATCTCATATTTAACCTGCGGAATTTCGCTTGCATCCATAGTTTTACTGAAAAACAGGCAGGCAGGTTCTGTTCCAAGATTTTCAGCTATCCATTTTTCGGTTCCGGTGAAACGGGTTTCCAATAGTTTAATTTCGTCGGGCAACAAGAAAACCTGATAGCCATCGTCCGTAATTTTTTTGCCATGACGACGACGCATAGCGGATACATCAAAAAAATCATCCACCAGGTTAGACGTTTTGTAATATTTTTTTATCAGACTGCCTTCCACACAAAGCATTGCTTCTGCGGTATCAACACGCAGCAATTCCTGAGCTTTCGACAAGTCTTTGAGTAGTTTCTGTGCCTTCGATTGATTCAACATAGCATCAACATAAGAATCTACAAAGGTCTGCATTTCTGTTTTTAATGCAGCCAGATTGGTATCGCTGCCAATGGCTGCAATTAGGGTTTCCATTCCAACTTTGTGGTTGAGGTTTGGACCCGTAATTAAATCCTGACGACCATGAGGTATCAGGGCGACTGCCTTTTCGCTGCCCTCGGGATAAAAGCTCCAGATTTTCACAATCCAGGCAGGCGCTTTTTCAGTCATCAATTGTTTGTTTAAAAGTTTCATCGAACGCGTAGCACCCATAGATGCGAGGGCTGCGGCACGCCATGCGGCATAACCTTCGTTCCAATCGCTAAGTTGAACCAATAAGAAAGCTGCCATTGCAGCAATTTCCGGATCAACGTCATTAGCTATCAACTTACTATAGCAATAGTTAAACAAATGATTTCCGAATAACAGACTTCCTTTGCTTAGATTGTCGTGGCGATTAATTGCAAAATATTGTTTCATCGTTTTAAAAATTTGGGATTAATAATTCTTGTTTTTTGTGTTATAATAATATAAACGGAAATTTTTAAAAAAAATTGGGTGGTTATGAAAATATATTTTAGTGTAAAAGCTTAATTAATTGAAATTGTTGAAGATAATATCTGAAAAAAAATGCACAAAAGTTTAAAAAATTTCATGAAGGATGATGAAGCCTAATAAAAACTGAAAAATATGGCAAACGTAGGATTATAGTTCTTCATAGTTGTTGTAATAATACCTATAATGAAGTTTATTGAAAAGTATGATGTCTATGGATGATGAAAACCTTGTTAAAAATAAGAATATGAGAATATAAGAATCAATTAATACGTTTCAATAGTGAAAATATGATATTCAGTAAAATAATAGATAAAAATAACAGCAAAGCAGATATTTGATGGAATATAGACCAAATGAAATATTACAATACCGATTGAGATTATTGAGATACTCATAAGAAAGTTAAAATGGAGTTTATTCCAAAAAAAATCCGTTTCCGAATTTCAATAGGCGTTGCAGGCAAACAGAAATGCATTTTGAAATTCTAATATTCGTTTTATGTTGCCAGAAATCTATATTGAAAAGTTAAAACGGGGTTTTGTCGGTCAAAAACCTGTTTTGAAAATCTAAAACGTAGTTTATTTAAGTTGAAACCCGTTTTGAAAATCTAAAATGGGGTTTATTTAAGCTGTAACCTATTTTGAAAAGTTAAAACGTGTTTAATGCCTTATTAGCTAGGGTTTTGATATTTTGCAATCATTTTATATAGAAAATAATCGAACATGCGATGCTGAAGGGATATCGATGAAAAATCATGAAGTAATTCAAAACGGAGACACGGAGAACCCTAAGATACACTAAGTTTTTTTTGGAAGAATTTCTTAGTGATTCTATGTGATCTTAGTGTCTTAGTGGTAATTTTTTAGTGGTTCTATGTGGTCTTAGTGCCTTAGTGGTTACTCACTTTCATGCAATCCACATTCCTTACGGCTTGTATCTTCCCACCACCAACGGCCTGCGCGGGCATCTTCGCCTTCTTCAACCGCACGGGTGCAGGGTGCACAGCCTATGGACAGGAAATTTTTGTCGTAAAGCTTGTTGTAAGGAATGTTGTTTAATTTGATTTCATTTTTGATATCATCCTCTGTAAAATTTATCAGCGGATTTACTTTCAGCAGATTGAACTCTTCGTTCCACTCAAATAGTTGCATATCGGCTCTAAAATCAGATTGTTCGCGGCGCAAACCCGTTATCCAGCAATCCATGCCTTTAAGCGCACGTTTCAGAGGCTCCATTTTGCGAACAAGGCAGCATAATTTACGGTTGAAAACCGATTCGTAGAAAAGATTGGGGCCTTTTACAGTCATCATTGCTTCTACCTGCGACGCTTCCGGAAAATAGACGTTGATTTTGATGTTATACTTTTCGCGGGTGCGTTCTATCACGCTGTAAGTCTCCGGAAACAAGCGGCCGGTGTCGATGGTAAAAATGTTGATGTTTAATTTTTCTGTAGCTATCAAATGGGTGAGATATTGGTCTTCATTTCCCATGCTTGATGATAGTTTTATTGAGAAAGGGTAATAATTTGAAATATAAAGTAATATTTCCTTTGGATTTAAGGTAGAAAATTCTTTATTGAGGTTTTCAATTTCCTGTTTAGATATCATTAGAAGTAAGAAAAATTTTAATAGTTATAAATTTGGAAGGTGCAAAATTACGATTTTTTTTACCACTAAGGCATTGAGTTCACTAAGATACACTAAGTTTTTTTAAACAGAATTACTTAGTGTTTCTTTGTGTTCTTAGTGTCTAAGTGGTAAATCCTAAAAAAATATCTGTATAATGGGTTGAACCAATAAGACACGGAGTCCATTAACTTTCGAAATAAGCCGGTACTATTAAGCCCTCGTTACTCATTAATGTGCTCCGTGTCTTCTTGGTTTTCTACATTTTGAGAAGGTAAATCCAAAAAATATTCAAGTGTTCCCAATTCTTTTACCCTGATGCCTTTGTCGGTTCGTTGCACCGTGCAACATTCGTTTTCAGCATCATGCTGAAACAAAATGATGTGATTATGTTCAACCGCTTCGCGCAAATAAGCGCTTTTTTCCTGTAGGGTGATTAGTGGACGGGTATCGTAGCTGGCAATATATGGCAAACTGATATGGTGTATGGTTGGGATAAAATCAGCCGTGTACATCAATGTTTTGGTTCTATATTTTATGATAGGAACAATTTGTCCTTCTGTATGTCCGTTTACGAATTTTAGAAAAATGTTTTTGGTAAAATAAGTCTCTTTTTCAATTTGCTTAAAGCTTCCTGAGTTGAAAATAGGCTCCATGTTTTCGAGCATATACGAAGCTTTTTCTCTAAAATTTGGGTTGATAGCCCAAAGCCACTGGGGTTTGCTGCACCAATAGTTTGCGTTTTTGAAAACGGGTTCCAACAAGCCTAGTTCTGTTTTTCTGAAAGCGCCACCGCAATGATCGAAATGCAGATGAGTAAACACCACATCGGTTATCTGCAAAGGCGAAAAACCTATGGCTCTAATAGAATTTACAAGGTTTTCTGAACCTTCAGCCTGAAACATCCCGAGATATTTTTCATCCTGTTTGTTGCCAATACCTGTGTCGAACAGTATTACTTTTTTTTCGTCCACCACCAAAAGGTTTCTTGACGAAAAATCAATCATATTGTTATCATCCGATGTGCGGAATTTGCTCCACATCGATTTCGGAACTACACCAAAAGTGGCTCCTCCATCTAATTTAAAACTTTCGGCATGTACAAAGTAAACTTCCATATTGGGGTACAAATAAAAACTAAGATGCAAAATTATAAAAACTTTTGTTAATTGAAAGCAGAACCTTAATATTTTACATGATAAAATCACATTATTTTACCAACTGAAATTAGTACAAACGATTATTAACTAAGAATAAACTCATACCGAATTTCGATTATTGGAGTGTCTATGGCTTGAAAAATTGATGGTTATCATCAAACTCAATGGCATAAAAAAAGCTGCACCCATAAAGGTACAGCTTTTATAAAGTATTGAACTGACATTTATTGAATCACGGTCATCTCGTCGATAAGATTTTTGGCACCGGCATATTTGTCGATAACAAACATCACATAACGAATGTCAACACAAATGGTGCGCTGCACTTCCGGTTCGTAGGCAATATCGCCGCTCATTGCTTCCCAGTTACCGTCGAATGCGATGCCAATAAGCTGTCCGTCGCCGTTAATCACGGGGCTGCCCGAGTTGCCGCCGGTAATATCCAGATTGGCAGTGAAACAAACGTGCATTTCGCCATTCTGACCATAACGGCCATAGTCTTTTGCGGTGTAGAGTTGTTTCAGTTTGGAAGGAACAATAAATTCGTCGTTCTTTGGGTCTTCTTTTTCCATAACACCCTTCAGAGTAGTATAATAGTTGTAATGAACCGCGTCAGCAGCTTCATAATCCAACACCTTGCCATAAGTCATACGCATGGTCGAATTGGCGTTAGGATAGAACTTTCTGTCAGGAAACATTTCGCGCAAACCTGCCACAAACAAACGGTTTCCTTTGCTAATTTTAGCATCCAGTTCGCCCATGTTTTTGTACAAACCACGAATGCAATTTACCATAGATAAGGTGATACTGAATCCCGGATCGGAGTATAAGGTTTTATAGGTAGGTTTATCAAGAAATGCCATGAGTTTTGCTTTATCCACAAAGATGGATTTTGCGTACACATCGTCGGCCCATTTGTTGAAATCGCCTTTAAATTTCTTATCCACTACATTGGGGAAAATATCTGGCAACTGATCTTTCGGACAGTTATCATAATACATTTTCATCAGATGGATGAAAAGTTTTTTATCGGTAGGCAGATTAAAATCTTTAAAGAATTTTTCCGCTTCGGGTTTAAAATCAGTACACATGGTTTTGATGTCGGCAGTGTAAGATGCTTTAACTGTTTTGTCTTTGGCATCGTTCTGAGCTTTTAATTTCATAGAAGCCTGGAATAGCCCGAACGAAAAATAAACAAATTCTGAACCCTGAAAAACGGCTTCTTCCAAATACTTCATGCTGATGTTATATTTCTTTTCTTCTGTGAAACCTTCGGTTAAAAGTTTCAGAGCATCGCCATACTTTGCTTTACGTTCATCGGTGGAAGTCACCCAACTTGTAAACTGGTTTTCTATTTCTTTTTTCTTATCAAAAACATCCAGACGATTGAGCCCTTTGGTTTGACCAATAAAATATTTCCAATAGTTGGCCGATTGGGCATATTTGGAAGCATATTGTAGTTTTACTTTTGGGTCGGCATCCATATCTTCTTTCATCAGCGAAAGTTTTTCGGTACGAACCGCTACAGTGATAGGATTGGATTGTTCGAGTGCCAGTTGTACACCCTGTGAAGTTAAATATCTGTCGGTTCTGCCGGGATATCCCCAAATCATAGAGAAATCTTCTTTTTTAACGCCTTTAAGCGAAATAGGTAAATGATATTTTGGTTTCAAAGGAATATTTTTGTCTGAATATTCTGCAGGCGAACCATCAGGTGCGGTGTAGATGCGCAACATAGAAAAATCGCCTGTGTGACGTGGCCACATCCAGTTATCAGTATCTCCGCCAAATTTGCCAATGGCTGATGGAGGAGCGCCGCACAAACGTACATCTTTATAAACGGTATAAACAAATAGGTAGAACTCGTTGCCATCATAAAAATCGGAAACATCCACAGTATATTTTCCGTTTTCTTCAGCAGCTTTTTCCAGCTTTTTAGAAGCTTTTTTAATAGCTGATTCGCGTTCATCGTCTGTCATTTTGGCGGTAACGTCGGCCAACACTTTGTCGGTTACATTTTCCATTCTAACCAAAAACGCAGCAGTTACACCTTCGCATCTGAGTTCTTCTTTCAAACTGAAAGCCCAGAAACCATTGGTCAGGTAATCGTGTTCGATGGTACTCTGACTCTGAATGGCATCAAAACCACAATGGTGATTTGTTAGCAACAAACCCTGATCTGAAACCACTTCAGCAGTACAAAAGTGCATGGTAGGGTTTTCTTTGTTGCCCAAACCTACTATGGCATCTTTTAGCGAAGCATTGTTCACATTATACAATTCGTCAGAAGTTAAGTGTAAACCCATTTTTTGCATATCCACATAATTCAATCTGTCGATAAGCATTGGTAACCACATGCCTTCGTCGGGTGGGTTGGTAGCAAATAAAGCTGAGCCCAACGCAAAGCACATCAATAGAGATGTTAATAGTTTTTTCATAATCTTTTCACAATGTTAATTAATACAAGAATTTATTTTTTTTCGTGTTGTAAAGTAGAACGCTTAACGAAAAATATTCATTAAGTGTTCGTGGTATATTTGGTTGGTAGTAATGTCTCTGCAATCATGCGGTAGAGCAATTTGGGTGCAAAATTATATAATATTCTGAAAATAATTGCAGAAAATCAGGAAAAAAAGAAAACCCTACCGGGAATGGATGGGCTAAGAGATATTTTATTATAGCATAGGATGTTGTTTCTAATAGCTAATTGAATAGGGGAGGACGGGGCTTTATTATCACTCCTCAAAACAGGTTAGAAGCAGCTATCGGCAAAGGTTTTTATCGCATAAAACGTTTTTTCTTTGGCTTCTATAAATCCCATGTGGGCCACATCGCCCATAAGCAAAGCAACACTATCATTGGGTATGGCAATTTGTTCCAGCGCTTTGTTCAAAGGCATTCGACTATCTTGCTTGCCTGCAATAAACAACACAGGATAATCCGCCAAGCGCAACACCTCTGTTCTGTCGGGGCGGGCAGCCATGCCCTTGTTGGCGGCTATCACTCCCTGCATACTCATCTTTTGCGAGTCATTAACCAGTTTTTCAATCTCTGTTTTATATGTCGCCTGATTTTCTTCAGTAAATAATGATGGGATAAATTCGCAAAGAAAATGAAAGCGGTTTTTCAGGATAAACTCATTGGTTCGTTCGCGGTTTTTGCGCGTTTCGTCGGTATCGGCAAAGGCCGAAGAATGAAACAGACTCAGGCCCGCCATCATCTCTTTATATTTTTCGGCAAAAGCCAATGCCACATATCCACCCATGGAATGCCCGATCAGAACCACCTTATCGATATTCAAAGATTTTAGCGGATGATGAACTATATCTGCCATCAGTTCCATGCTGTGTACCTCTGCAATGTTTTCGTTCAGTCCGTGTCCGGGCAAATCAATGCAAAACACACGATAATCTTCTGCCAACCGGTCCGAAAATTCTTTCCAAATCTCAAGAGATTCAGTAAAACCATGTAAAAAAATAATTGCATTGCCCTTGCCTTTCAAAGTATAATGTACCTTGTGGTCATTATATAAATAATACGATTCCATGCTTTTTTAAATTGATAGTGATGTTTGTTACTTTAAATTTGGCCAAAGGTTTCAATTAATGTGATATTTTTGCAGAATCATGTTCCGAAAAAAGCAATACATATCTTCAGGCTCATTGTCGCGGCTGGCCCTGCGCAAACTCAGCCGCAATAAAATGGCTATGGCTTCCATGATTTTTATTGGATTATTATTGTTGATTAGTATTCTCGGATATCTCATCACCCCCGACTCCACACCTTATGCCAATCAGCAATATCTGGAACTAAACACCAAAAGGCCCGGATTTTCTGTTGATATGCTCAAGATTCCAAAGGTGGAGAAAGAATCCCACACAAATTTCTTCTCGAAAATGTTGTTTGGCGAAAAACCCGATTATACCTTTATTCCCATTTATAAATATTCTTTTAAAGCTGATAAAATCATTGCCGAAGAATACACCGGCATGACTCCCAACGATGGCGAACTGAAAACCTTCGAAATGGCGCGTATTGTTTACAATGTTTCGGATAAAACACCTGTAAAACTAATGGGCAATAACGTGGAATTTACCGATGCATCTGGCAATCTGATTTCAACCAATCCTGAAGAATTAAAACAGAAGATAACCTCCCAAAACATCATTCATAAACGTTTCATATTGGGCACCGACCGTTTCGGGAAAGATGTTCTCAGTCAGGTGATGATAGGCACTCGTGTGAGCCTTTCGGTAGGATTTATATCGGTTTTTATATCCCTATTGATAGGCATAACTTTGGGGGCTTTGGCAGGATATTTCCGAGGCTGGGTTGATAATCTCATTATGTGGTTTATCAATGTGGTTTGGTCTATCCCTACCTTGCTTTTGGTTATTGCCATCACTTTTGTGTTGGGCAAGGGATTTTGGCAGATATTTATTGCTGTGGGTTTAACCATGTGGGTAGAAGTGGCCCGCGTGGTGCGCGGACAGTTTCTGGCTTTGCGCGAAAAAGAGTTTGTTGAGGCCGGCATTGCCCTCGGTTATTCGAATATGAGGATTATTTTCCGCCATATATTGCCCAATGTGTTGTCGCCGGTTATCGTTATTTCGGCAGCCAATTTCGCATCGGCCATACTTATTGAGGCAGGTTTAAGCTTTTTAGGCATAGGAGTTCAGCCGCCCATGCCTTCTTGGGGTTCTATGATTAAAGAAAACTATGGTTACATCATTCTCGACTATGCCTATCTGGCCATTATCCCCGGATTGGCCATTATGTTCACCGTTCTGGCCTTTATGCTCATCGGAAACGGACTTCGCGATGCTTTGGATGTGAAAGTGGTGAACAATTAATCTGATTACCCATCCTACAGAATTAAATTGAACCAAAACACGGAATCGTTTTTTATCGTTTTTTCAAAATAAATCCATTTCCTGAAATGCCATCGGGAAAATGTCATTGTTAATATTTCTTAAAAAAGAAATGTATAACTGCAACATTTTCTTTATTTTATTATAAATTTAAACCTGCTTAGAAAAAAACATGATATATTTTAACAAAAACATGATATAGGTTAAATAAAAATTGTATTAACTTTGAAAGAAAATTTACATTTAGCTCAATGTTCAGAGATTTTAGCAAACTTTTCTATTGCCTTCTTTTCAGCCTTGCCTTTGCATTGCTTTGGAATCATGCGATAGTTATAGCTGTAAATAGCTCTGAAATCAATATTGATAAAAAAAAATCAAACAGCTTTGTTGCTTCTAATAATTTCAATTTATTAATTGAACAAATTAATTCGCTGATGTTTACATCAGATTTCCAAAGCAAAAAAACTGCTTTGCCACAGTACGGAACAACCTACCAAGGCAAAGCACCTGCTTTGCTACAGTACGAAGGAGCATACCAAGGCAAAGCACCTGCTTTGCTTCAGTACGGAGGCGCATACCAAGGCAAAGCACCTGCTTTGCTACAGTACGGAGGAGCATACCAAGGCAAAGCGCCTGCTTTGCTACAGTACGAAGGAACCTACCAAGGCAAAGCACATGCTTTGCTTCAGTACGAAGGAGCCTACCAAAGCAAAGCACATTTTTTGCTACTGGACACAGTCAAGAACCAAAACAAACTGCATTTTTTGCTTTTGAAAACAGTTGGAAAACGGTTGAAAGAATTTTATTTGCCTTTTTACACAACATTTCAACTTGACACAAACAAGTATTTACCAAGTATTAAATCTAATTTTCTAGTTACCAATAATAACATTAGGTCACAAATGTCTATGAATGACAGACAGTGACAATTTAATCACAATTAAAACTACCAATCATGAAAAAACTATTATCACTTTTACTTTTAGTATTCGCATTGAATGCAATCGGACAAATCCCAAACACAGGTTTAGTAGCTTATTACCCTTTAAATGGCAATGCCAACGACATTAGCACTAATACCTATAATGGCATTGTTTATGATGCTTCCTTAACCTCTGATAGATTTGGCAATCCGAATAGTGCTTATCAATTTGATGGTTCTAGCAGTTATATATTGGTAAACGACCCTGTGCCAACTAATTTGCAAATTCAAAATGAAATAACGCTTTCGGCGTGGATTTATGTTACATCCTATCCCGGTTCAAGTGATTTGGGTTTGATTGTAGGTAGTCAATGCGATGCTTGTGGTTATGCAGGTGCTTCCATATTTTTGGATGGAAGAACAAATCCAGATGCAGGTACATCGCCTGCAGGTCATATTCATTTTCAGATTGGTGGAGAAGGTGTCTGGCATCAATACAATTCTAATTCTCAGGTTCCATTAAATCAATGGGTGCATATTGTTGCCACACGAAAAGCGAATCAGGAAGCAAAAATATATTTTAATGGAGTGCTTCAACCTTCAAATGGTGTAGCTTGGGATGGAACAATATCCTATTCTGGAGCCTATTTTGCTATGGGAAAACAACGCGATATTTCGAATAGATTTTTTAATGGTAAGATGGATGAAGTGGGTGTTTGGAATCGAGAGTTAGATCAATTAGAGATTGATGGTCTTTATCATGAGGGAGGTTGGGCAACAGGTTTGCTAGCCAATTATCCTTTTAGCGGCAATGCCAACGATGTTTCTGGCAATGGCAATGATGGCACAGTTAATGGGGCAACCTTAACTTCAGATAGATTCGGGAATCCGAATAGTGCTTACAGCTTTGATGGAACAACAAGTAATATTACAATATCCAACAATTTCTTTAATACAGGGCAACAAAATTATTCTATTTCAGGCTGGTTTAATAGTAATGACGTAACCAAAACAGGCCAATGTTTAGTAAATACTATTCCTCACAATGGAGTTAGCTTTGAGCTTAATTATAATAATTATCATAATCTAGGCTCCTGGTTAAATTCAAATCCGGGTTCTGAAACCTGGGATAATGGACTTTTATATGGTGCTAGAAATAATTATATTAGCAATACCTGGTATCAATTTGCTTTAATAAAAAGTGGCAATGATTATAAACTTTATGTAAATGGAGTTTTAGATGTTGCCTTAACTGGCAGTAATTCTCCTGCAGATTACCTCTGTGGTATGATATTTGGGTCAATTTATAATCATCCGGGTAGTCCAGAATTTTTCAGCGGAAAATTAGACGACATTCGCATTTATGATCATGAATTAAACGTTGATGAAATTAATGCACTTTATCATGAAGGTGGATGGGTGAATGAATGCATCCCACCATTAATTACAGGTATAAGTTCATATGCTGAAACACAATGTATCAACGGCACTTTTAACCCTATTTCTGTGTCGGCCATCGGTAGTAATTTAACTTATCAATGGTTTAAATACAATGATGTTAACCAAACGTTCTCCTCACTTGGTTCTGCCAATGGAGCACAAACCAATACTTATATTCCACAAACCGACGTTGTGAGTTATGTACAATATTATTGTGTGGTTTCTAACGATTGTGGTAGTCCACAGAGTAATAATTCATATGCGTATATTGTGAGACCCAATACAATCATTACAGGTCAAGCCACAAATGCACAATCCGCATGTTTAAACGGAACCTTTTCTGATATTCATGTGTATGCTGATGGCGATGTGCCTACCTTTCAGTGGTATAGCAACACAATTGCAAGCAATACGGGCTGCACTTCTTTAGGCTGGGATAATGGTGCAACAACCAATACCTATACACCCCAGGCAAACGCCGCAGGAACACTATATTATTATTGTGAAGTAAGCAGCGGATGCGGCCC
>CAYYQJ010000025.1:0-4028 GCA_964473775.1 uncultured Bacteroidales bacterium
TTTTTTAACGTTTTTTGATTAAAAAGTGGTCAACGTTTTTCAGGCATCGACATCCCCTTGAACCTTGAAAATTGTTCATGAACATTGAGCATTTCCCCCCCTTGAAAATTGAAAATTGTATTTTGAGCATTGTTCATTTTCCTCCCCCTTGAAAATTAAAAATTGTTTATTGAACATTGAACATTTGCCTCCATTCCCTACCTCAAAGTCTTCTCTCCACAACCCAAAGTCTCCTTTCCTTAACCCAAAGTCCCTTTTCACTTAACCCAAGTCCCTTTCCCCTTAACTCAAGCGCCTTTTCCCTTAACCCAAGTCACCTTCCCTTCACATCAAGTCGGTTAAAACCCAACTCAAGTTCATTCTCCATAAACTCAAGCGTACTCTCATTAAACAAAAGCGGACATTCCGTCACACAAAGTCTTCTTCCCCATCCACACAAGCTGCCATTCTGTCACAAAAAGTCTTCTCTCCACTACCAAAAGTCTTCTCTCCTTTAACTCAAGCGCACATTCCTTAAACAAAAGTGTATTCTCCTTCTAAATTTCAACATATTAAGATATACAACGCGCAGCCTTGCTCATATAATTGCCTTACTCAATCCCTTGCATCATTCTATTACTACATCATTTCTTAATTGTATAATTTCCCCCTTTTTAATCAACTTAAAACTATCATTCAAGCAAAGTAAAAAAAAAATACTACTTTTGTGCCCCAAATAAACTTAGGGAAAGTGGCATATATTGCTCCGAAATCACGGGACTTGTTTAACCAGAATAATTTAGAACCTGCAATTGCCTCTTTTACGAAAACTAAAAGTGATATTTAATTTGTAACTATGGAAAACCACAAAAATAAACTTCAGGAAAAACTAATGCTTAACCCAATGGTTAAACTATCGGTTGCGGCAAACGCAAAAGGCATCAATCCTTATTTCAGACCCATTGAATCCGAGCAGGATACTGAAGTTATGATTAATGGAAAAAAAGTATTGATGTTTGGCTCCAACAGCTATCTGGGCCTCACCAATCATCCAAAAATCAAGGAAGCTTCAAAAAAAGCCATTGATCAATATGGTACCGGATGTGCCGGCTCAAGATTTCTGAATGGCACACTCGACATCCATCTGGAACTCGAACAAAAGCTGGCCGAATTTGTTGGAAAAGAAGCTGCCATTGTTTTCAGCACAGGTTATCAGGTCAATCTGGGTGTGGTTTCTGCTTTGGCAGGTCGAAATGATTATTTGTTGTTCGACGAATACAACCATGCTTCTATCATTGATGGAGGTCGTTTGTCGTTTGCAAAAAACCTTAAATTCAAACACAACGACATGGCCGATCTGGAGCGATTATTAAAATCTTTGCCCGAAGCAGGAGTTAAACTAATCGTAGTAGATGGGGTTTTCAGCATGGAAGGCCACATTGCCAATGTTCCTGAAATAGTGGCTTTGGCCGAAAAATATGGGGCCAATGTGATGGTGGATGATGCTCATGGATTTGGAGTACTTGGCGACCATGGACGAGGCACCGCCAACCATTTCGGGTTAACCGATAAGGTAGATTTGATGATGGGAACCTTCAGCAAATCATTGGCTTCCTTAGGCGGATTTATTGCTGCCGACAAAGTTATCATCGAATTTTTAAAATACAACGCCCGTTCGCTCATGTTCAGTGCAAGTGCTACACCTGCTTCCACAGCAAGTGCTTTGGCAGCTCTGGAAATTATTAAAAGCGAGCCCGAAAGAATAGAAAGACTGCGTCACCTAACCAGATATACCCTGAAAAACGTTAAGGAAAGAGGCTTTGATACAGGTGAAACCGAAACCCCAATTATCCCAATCTACATCAGAGAAGATTCCAAAACTTTTGCGTTTACCAACTTATTGTTTCACCAGGGAGTTTTTGTTAGCCCTGTGATTTCGCCCGCAGTTAAAAGCGAAAACTCTATGGTTCGTTTTGCTCTGATGGCCACACATACCGAAAAGCAAATTGATTATGCAATAGATAAAATGTACGAAATAGCACAGCAGCTACATATTAAACTCTTAAAATAATCCAACATCAACACAATGATTCAGGTAATTGAAGTAAAAACCAAAAGGCAGTTAAAGGATTTCATCAAATTCCCCGATAAGCTTTATAAAGGAAATCAATATAGAGTTCCGCCGCTTCATACTTTTGAAATAGCAGCACTATCGCCAAAAAAAAATCCCGCTTTCGAGTTTTGCGAAGCGAAATATTGGCTGGCGTATGAAAACAACCAAATTGTTGGAAGAATTGCCGGCATCATCAACAACCGTGGAAATGAAATCTGGAAAGAAAATACAGTTCGTTTTGGATGGATAGATTTTACTGACAATGTGGATGTAGCAACGGCTTTATTTAAAGAAGTTGAAAACTGGGGCAGAACGAAAGGAATGAAAAAAATCCAGGGTCCTATGGGATTTTGTGATATGGATATGGAAGGCACCCTGGTGGAAGGCTTCGAAGAACTATCCACACAAACCGTTCTCTATAATTATCCTTATTATCCTGATTACATAGAAAAGAATGGTTTTACAAAAGATGTTGACTGGATACAATTTGAAATAAAAGTACCTGATAAAATTCCTGATAAGGTGAAACGTATTGCCGAACTGATTCCGCAAAAATACAACCTCAGGATGTTGAAATTTACAAGCGCCAAAGAAGTATTGCCCTACGGAGTAAAAATGTTCCATACCTACAATGAGGCATTGAGGCATTTATATGGTTTTGTTCCCCTTTCCGAAGCACAAATCAAAGATTATATCAAGCAGTATTTTTCGATGATCAACCCAAAATACATAAACTTTATTGTTGATGCAAATGATGAAGTGGTGGGTTTCGGAATCTGTATTTTGTCTTTATCAAAAGCCATGATAAAAGCCAAAGGCAAGCTTTTCCCCTTTGGATTCATTCATATTTTAAGAGATATGAAGAAAAACGATACTGCCGATCTGATGATACAGGCAGTTACCGATGAATACAAAAACAAAGGTCTTCCGGCCATGTTCTATGCCAGTATCATGCAGGAGTTTATTGATAATGGCGTAACCACCGTTATATCCAGCGCAGTACTCGAACACAATAAAGATTCATTGTTGATGTTTACCAATGGCTATGAAGTGCGTCAACACATGAGAAGAAGATCGTACTCTAAAGAGATCGTTTAATCAGAGATTTTCAGAAGCATTCAAAATAATTCAAACAATAAAAAAATGAAAAAAACAGCAGTAATTACCGGAGGTTCTTCAGGTTTGGGATATGCCTTTGCCGAAGTTCTTGGTCAGCAGGATTATCAAATCGTTATTTTGGCAAGAAATAAAGAACGCCTCGACAAAGCCATTGATGGATTGGTGAAAAAGAATATTGTTGCCAAAGGTCTTATATGCGACATTACCAATGAAAACGATGTTCGCGAAGCTTCCGTAAAACTGAAAGCCGACTACGGTAAAATTGATTTTTTGATTTTGAATGCAGGCGAAGTAACCACCAAATTGCTATCGGATTATGCAGATGTTGCTGAATTAAGAAAAGACCTGGAAATCGATCTGTGGGGAACCATACAAACAGCCTATTTCTTTACTCCTTTGCTGGTCGAAGGTTCAAAAATGCTGATGACCTCTTCAGGATTTGGATTGATGGGAGCTGCGGGCTACTCCATGTATTGCGCTGCAAAAGCAGGTGTAGTGAATTTTGGAGAATCGCTAAGAAGAGAATTGTTATGTAAAAAGATAGCTGTTTATGTGGCATGTCCCGGAGATATGGATACACCTCAATTCAGAAACGAAGTAGCCAATCAACCTGCCTGGATGAAACAAAGTTCGCCGCGCAAGGTAGTACCTGTTGAATGGGCTGCAAAAAAGATATTAAGTCAATGCAAAGGTCACAAAAAGTATTTGATTGTAACCGGTTCAGATGTAAAACTCCTGGCCATAGCTTCTAAATTATTACCCCGCAAATGGAAAGATTCCCTCATCGACGGAATGCTTCCACGACCAAAATAATAAG
>CAYYQJ010000025.1:4128-9455 GCA_964473775.1 uncultured Bacteroidales bacterium
CGCAAATGGAAAGATTCCCTCATCGACGGAATGCTTCCACGACCAAAATAATAAGCTCCGATCGTATCTTTGTAGAATGGTATAATTGCCTAATTATATCGTTGTTCCATTTTCTCTATTGTTAGCAATACAAAAGAGGATAATGAATAATTTTTTTTCGTAAATTTGCAAAATAAACAAGGGAAAATTACCATGGAAACTATAGTAATTGATATCAATTCAAAAGAAGACAAAAAGATTTTTACCTCTCTGGCAAAACGTCTTCATCTAAAAATCAGAACACTTTCGCAGGACGAAAAGGAAGATATTGGTTTGGCTGCTGCCATTGATGAAGGAAGAGAATCCGGCTATGTGGACGAAAAAACAATAATGTCTACCCTGCTTAGCAAGAATTGAATTTCCCAATTCCAATTACATTACCGTTATTATTTCATTACCTAATTCCATAATTATATAATTCCATAATTACCCAATTAATCCTACTCCTTCAAACAAACCGTCCCCGTTTTCTTCATCTTCCGCAATGCCATCCCTCTCACCTTTACAAAACGTCTGCCCTTTTTTCCCCAGAAAGACGACTTGTGTTTCAACACCCCCGATGCATGACTCTTCAGCTCTTTTTTATCCTTTTCTTTGCTTACATCCTTAGCAATTTCCTTTTTCGGAATACTGATTTCAATAATATTTGAAGTTACTTTTCGGTTCCCGTTCCCATCTGCAACCATCATAACAAACACCTTATCTCCATCCTTCAGGTTTTTACTACTGAAATAAACGGAATTGCCTCCTGCTTTTGCTCCATTTACCATCCATTGATATTCGGGATGCTCTCCTTCATTTTCGGCAAGGGCTTTAAACGAAAAACCCTTTCCTTTTCCCTTCGCGGGAACCTCTTCAATACTCACTGCTGGAACTACAGGAGCTATAATACTCATTTCAATGTTATTCGACACCACGGTTTGGTTTCCTGAACAGACATCTTCCACCACAACAGTAAGACTCACCACATCTCCATCCTTCATAGAAGAGGAAGAATAAGATTCTATATTACTCACTGCGATGCCATTAACTTTCCACTGTCGGCTGATGATTTTAGGGTGATGTTCCATCTCCGAACGGAAAGTCACCAATTGTCCTTCCTTAATATTTTCTGATGGCAGGGCCTTTATGCTCACTGCATATTGTGAGGCCGCATTGATTATTATATCATTTCCGTTATCACTTCCTTCAATCGAAGGCTCAGTGCTAATCACTCTAATTCTGTATTTCGCCGAAGTCTCGGTTTCGCAGGGAATCACACACGAAATAATTCCGGCACTTACATTGGCTGTCAGACTACCTATCTCCACAGGATTACGGAAATTTCCGTTTTTATCCGAAAGCTGGGCTGTAAATACATTCCCATTGTCAAAGCTTCCCGTAGCAGTGAATGGCACCTGAATCTGATTGCATGCACAATAAGGTCCCTGAGCAATATTTCCTGTGGTAATCATATTTTCATTCTCTCCAAACGAAAAGTTGTCTGCCTGCGACCAATCGCCAATGTTTGGTCCTCCGGCAAGCTGAACAGTAATAAATTTCCCTGTGATGGGTGCCGAAAAACTGAATTTTCTTTTGGTCCACACCCCTGCCACAGGCATATTTGGGCAAGTATAAACCGTTGTGCCAAAAGCATCCTTTACATCCGAAACCCCAATCTGAAATGGCTGAGCCACAAATCCCACACCGCATTTATCCCAAAAAGAAATGGAGTATTGTTTCCCTTTAATGAGTTCTGAAGTAAGCTCCATAGAAATAATATCCGTGCCCCCTCCTGTAAAAGCAACAAAATATGCTCCCTTCTGAGGGCCTCCGGTATAAGTTGCCGTGCTGATAATATCCATATCTCCATAAGTCCCGAAAGCATAGGTACCCGTCATCATGGTATTAAACGTGGCATTTGATAAGTTAATCTGGTCTATGCTTCCTGCCGTATTTTTTTCGAAATCGCCATTGATAAACGATTGTCCCATCGCTACATTGAAACTGATTATCAGATATGAAATTATCCAAATTCTTAAAATAAATGTCTTCATAAAATGCTCTTTTTTGTTGCTGCCTCAGCAGAAATTTGTTTTGTAATGTATCATTAGATAAAAAAAGAAGGAAATTGCATAAAGTTTGAAGAGATTTTTTTTTGTTGATGGTTATTTTATTGAATTGCTATATTGTTGAATTGTTTAATAGCTTTTTGCCTTTTTGATTCTAAAAATATCTTACCTTTACCGTAAAAATATTCTTATGCGTTTTGTCATCCGTCTTACTCTTGTTTTCAGCCTGCTTCTTTCGGGCTTACTTCTTTTTTCTCAGGATATTCCTAAGGTTTATAAAAACATTTTCTACGATGCTCAACTGAAAAACTATTACATAAAAAAGCCATCGGATAGTATCAAACTCTATGCCGATACCAACAAATCTGCTTACCGCCTTCCCTATTTTACAGCCATTCCTCAGCCTTACGACAGTGGTTTTATATTGAACAGCACCACGACTTTTTCGGGCAATGTGTTGTTCGGTCTGATCGACACCAAAAACACTCTCCAGAAAGTGGTTTACAGCCGCAGTTTATATGCGGTTCATAATGGTGTGGCCCGTTTAAACATTGTGAAAGCCCTCAGCGATTTGCTCGACATCACCAACTGGAAAAAATCAGGTAAAGGAAAAATTGGATACCGTTATTTCTCCAACTCAGGAAGCATTATTTTTGATGGTAGCTTTGTGTTTGATTATAAAAACAAACAATTTTCGTTGGATACCTGCTTTGCCGAAAACCCATCGGTTTGCAAAGTTACCGACCACAGTGCCACCATACGTTTCACCACCAATTTTCCCGTGAAACCCTTTATCAGCATCACCAACATGAGCCAGCAAAAAACTTTTACCGGAACCTATGGTACAGTGCACGAAATTGAACTAACCGGATTGCAGAGCGACACCCCCTATCATTATTTAATACAGATGGGCGATTACTCCGAGCGTGCCTCTTTCAAAACCTTTCCTGCCGAAGGCGCTCAAACCCCTTTCGTGTTTGGCTATGCCAGCGATTGCCGCTCAGGTCAGGGAGGAAACGAACGAGCTATCATGGGTGTAAACAGTTTTGTGATGAGCCGCATTGCCGCTCTGCTGGTTTACGAAAATGCCCGCTTTGCTCAAATCACAGGCGACCTGATTACTGGCTATACCAGCGACGAACAAAGAACCAACCTCGAATATCAAAGCTATAAAAACTCCATCGCGCCCTGGTCGCGGCAAATTCCTTTCTATATGGGCATGGGAAATCACGAAAGTGTTGCCATGCAATTCAAACCCTGGACGTATGCCGTTGATAAATTCCCCTTCAATGTTTGCTCTCAGGAAAAAATATTTGCCGACAATTTTGTGAATCCCGAAAACGGCCCCACAAGCGAAGATGGCTCCAAACTAGACCCCGACCCACAAACCACTGATTTCCCCTCCTACTCCGAAAACGTGTATTACTACACCTGCGGAAATGTGGCCATGATTGTCCTTAATTCAGAATATCTTTATAATAACAACGAGGACGACATCTCCGCCCTGGGCGGCAACATTCACGGCTACATTATGGACAATCAGATGTTATGGCTTTCCGAAACTCTTATCAAATTAGAAAACAACAAGTCCATCGACCATATTTTTGTCAGTTTTCATGCACCCGCTTTGCCCAATGGCGGACACGTAAGCGATGCCATGTACTATAAGTGCAACGACGAAATGCGACCCATCATTGGCAACAAAACCGCCGAAATTGGTATCGTTCAGCGCCGCGACGAACTGCTCAATTTGCTTATCAATAAAACCACCAAAGTGGATGCCATTCTGGTGGGCGACGAGCACAACTACTCACGCACACTGATTTCGCCCGAAACCAATTTATACGACACCACTTACAATGGCTTCCATCTGAAACTCAACCGCAGCATCTGGCAAATCACCAATGGAGCCGCCGGTGCACCCTATTACGCCAAAGAAAATGCCCCCTGGTCGGCATCCGTAGAAAAATTTGCCGTACAATATGCCCTCTGTTTGTTTTATGTAGATGGAAAACAAATCAGCATGAAGGTTGTCAATCCCGAAACTTTGGAAACCATAGAAGAAATAAAAATAAAATGAAAAAACTAGCCATCACAGGCGGCACCGGATTTATTGGCTCGCAGATTGTTCAGCAAATGCAAGCCATGGGTTACGAGGTAGTATTGATTAGCAAAGCCGACATCAACAGCGAAACCAATATGCTCAAACAAAAGCTCAAAAACGCCTCTCTGGTTATCAATCTGGCGGGTGCACCCATCATAAAAGACTGGACCGAGCCCTATAAAAAATACTTATACAGCAGCCGCGTACACACCACCACCAACCTGGTGTATGCCATCGACCGCGAATCTACTAAGTTATTTATCAGTGCTTCCGCAGTTGGGATTTATGGCAACAACGGCCCGCAAACCGAAAACAATTTTACCTATGCCGACGATTTTCTTGGCAAAATATGCCGCGATTGGGAAACCGAGGCCCTATATCTCAGCGATTCCGTACGCACCATCATCTTTCGTTTCGGGGTAGTATTGGGCAATGGTGGTGCCTTGCAAAAAATGCTGCCTTTGTTCAGGCGCAACCTGGGCGGAGTGATTGCGGGTGGTCGTCAGGCATATTCATGGGTTCATATTCAGGATGTTTTGGGCGCCATTTCTTATGTGCTACAACATCCGGATTGCAACGGCATCTATAATCTCACCTCCCCCCATCCAGTTGATAACCGCACTTTTACCAAAACACTGGCATTAGCCCTGCACAAAAAGGCCTTCCTTCCCGTACCTGCCTTTGCCCTAAAGGTGCTTTATGGCGAAGGCGCCACCGCATTAATCAACGGCCAAACCGCCCTGCCCGAACATTTGCTCAACGATGGCTATCAGTTTCAGTTCCCTGAACTAAAAGAAGCTATTGAAGATTTGGTATAGAGGAAAAAGGAGAAAGGTCTGTTGTATCTGGTAAACGATTAAAATAATCACCAAAACAAACATTCTTAATTCTTAATTCCTCCCCATTCTTTATTATCTATACCTTATTTTGATGGCGACTTTCGGCCAGGCCTGATATCAAACCATACTACATTTCTATTAAATTGCCAGAACCTAATAATCCATACAACCTTCGTTAATTGATTGTTGACTTATCAGATGCATCCTAAAAGTTACTATGTTCGACCACATGATAATGGTGTCCGACCACATGATAATGATGTCCGACCACATGATAATGATGTCCGACCACAT
>CAYYQJ010000025.1:9555-13306 GCA_964473775.1 uncultured Bacteroidales bacterium
ACCACATGATAATGATGTCCGACCACATGATAATGATGTCCGACCACATGATAATTAATGTCTGACTACATGATAATGATGTCCGACTACATGATAATGATGTCCGACTACATGATAATGATGTCCGACCACATGATAATGATGTCCGACCACATGATCATGTAGTCCGACCCTATTATCATTAGGTCTGACCTAAGGGTTATCAGGTCCGACCACATTACCATGATTTTAATTACTGAGATAAAAACATAACTCCTGATTTTCTGTCAAAAGCATTGTATTTCAATTATGCAGACGTGTTCTTCATGCTTATTATTATCCTTTAAAGCTACCTAAAAATTTTTTCAAGCATTTTCCACTCCATAGTTAATTGTATGGAGAAATAACCTCATTTCCCATGTACCACCAACAATTGATTATATCCTTCAGGTAACACCTTGACAAACTTGATAAACTTGATGAACTCAATAAGCTCAAAGATATTTCAGCATTTTCACAATCTGCTCTCCACGCCCGATTTTATATCCTGAAGAATAATCGAGGATGTTTCCTGAAGAATCTATCAATAAAAACACCGGATAATCGCTGTTGAATTTGGTGTTGAGGCTTTTCTCAGCCTGTTGCAGGAGTTTATTGTTATCAATTCCATAAAGGGTTTGCTGCGGCAGGCCTGGAAATGTGGTGGACGAAAAAGCCTTGGCATTTTTATCGGGGCCCAAAAGAAACACAATGTTGCCACCCCATTTTTCGAAAGATTCTTTCAGTTGCTGAAAATCGAGCATGGTATGCTTGGTGGGTTCGCGGTCGGGGTCTATCCATGCCAGAATAAGACCTTTTGTATTGTTTCTTAAAGGTTTTTCGGTGGCAGTGTTCAAATCCTGATAGGTTTTATCCATAGGGATGGAGCCCAAAGTTCCTGGTTTGTGGTCTTTGGTAACAAAATCAAGCGTTTCTTTCATTTCTTCATTTATTTTAAGATTGAAAAACCTGAGATGAGCATTCACCGAGCCATCGTTATTGCGAATGCCTGTAACAATCATGTATCTGCCTGTATCTATGGTGAGGCTTGCCGGAAACTTGTTGAACACATCGCTTTCTTCGTAATCAAGAGAACGATACACGCCATCAGCAAATTTAGCCAGGGTGAAATGGGTGTAATACAGAGGCGTGAAATTGATTTTGCTGGTATCGAAATTCAGAATCAATGTGGCTTTAGGAGTGGTTTCAGCGATTTTCTTTTCGAAAAACACCTCATGCCAGACACCGTTTTTATAATATTGAGGAGTAGAAGTTGCTTTATCTATCAAAGCAGGAATGCCAAAGCTGCGGCAAAGGGCCACAAAATAAATATCGCGCGAAGTGGCATCGGCATACTTAAGGGTGTGGGTGCCAACGGGTGTCAGAGGTGTACGTGAATAATTGGCGGTGGCAGATATTTTGATATTATCGCTCACATATTTCATCAGATTTTCCGGATTGTTTTGTGCATCTTTTATGAAATCGGGAGTAAAAACTTTATTAAAATACTCTTTGTACGAACTTAAAATCTCGCCAGCAATGCGTGGATTTAAAACAAACTGATAGAAAAACTCTTTGGGATAGGTTTCGCTGGTATAAGAAAATAAAAGATGGTCTAAGAGGATGTTTTTGGGAGTGTCGCGCAAGTCTTTCTCTGAAATATTGGTCAGAATCTGACAGGTATTGGCTCTGCCATACGACATCACATCAGAAATCACATAGGCAATCTCCATGCAGTTTCCGCGGCTTTGTTTTAAAAAGGTTCTTACAGAATCGGCATTCAAACGGGTTAACATGGCAATTTGTACGCAGGTGGCAGAATCAATAAAAGTAGCTTCGTAAGCTGAGCGCAAACTGTCTTCCTTTTTCAGGCGCATATCATTTATTTCTTTTCCTTTGGCATCAGGAACAATGGGTTGGCGCTGCACCGGTGGAACCAAGGTAAGCCAAACATCACTGTTCTTTACAGGGTTTTTATGAAGCACCAATTCAAGAACATCCATTTTTTCGACAGTAACCATCTGATAGGCATAAGAATTTCCTGAATAAGCCCAAATCATCAAATCGCCCAATCCGGTAAGCAATGAGGCCATGCCCTCTTTATCTGTTTTTTTTATTGCCAAAGGATAAAACTCGGCATAGTTATACAATTGAAACTCCACCGTAGCATTTTCAATGGGCTTTTTGTTTTCGTCAAGCACTTTTACAGAGAGTTTTTTTGATGGAGCATAGTTAGCTATCAGATTAATCTGGGTAGCATTGTCGGTAGATTTGAGTTGCTCTTCAGGTCCGTTGTATTTTCCAAACACAGTGGTATTGCACAACATGGCTCTGAGTACAGGGGCAGCAAACCAGGCCATATCCAAATCGGCTTCGGGTTCGCAGGCTCCCAGGAAATGCCATTTGCCATCAATCCAAACCTCCACCCAGGCATGATTGTCGTCGCAATGTGCCCAACGTGGCGTATAAACCTGACGGGCGGGAATACCCACAGCACGCAATGCGGTAACTGCAAAAGTTGACTCCTCACCGCAACGTCCATAAGCCGTTCTTACTGTGCTTAAAGGGGCACTGGTGCGTCCATCGGTTCCTTTATAAGTTACTTTCTCGTGACACCAATGGTTCACTTCCAGAGCTGCATCATGCATGGAAAGGTTTTTGATGCGGTTTTTGAGTTCATTAAAAAATACCTTACGGGAATTATCGAGGTTTTCGTTATTCACACGATAAGGCAACACAAAATGCCGGAAGATTTCTTCGGGAATGGTTTTTCCCCAGCTAAATGTTTGCCTTGCAACCAAAGCCATCTTTACCTGATTGAGATAAAACGCTCCCGATTGGTCGGCCAAATCGCTTAAAGGCATATAGGCAAATAAGAACTTCAGGGCTTCTTCTTCTTCCAGACTGAGACTATCGGAAAACACCTTGAACAACTGTTCGCTTCGGCCTGCAGCCATGATTTTTGTCTGCTCAAAAGCTTTATTTACCTGTTCGCGATAAGCGGCGTTGGTAATGAAATGTTTGGTTCTGTCCTGAGCTTGTGCCCACTGAAAGCACGTCAGGATGATAAGCAATGTAATAAGTTTCTTTATCATAAAATTAAAGGATGTTTTGTTTTAGGATTCCTGTTATTTGGCGGACTATTTCAACATCGGTTACTGTCTGAGGTTTTACAGTATCCCATTGGCTATGAAATTCCATGTTACTTTCTGTTTTTTTTGAGCAGGAGGCATGCACTTCGGCGACTCCAGTATAAGCGATAATTTCAGCCACATTTCCAGGATTTATGCCAGCTCCTGCCAAAATACCTATTCGTGCTGCGGCTTGATTCACCAACATTTTCAGAAGTTCTTTTCCATCAAAAGCCGATGGTTTTTGGCCTGAAGTAAGCAGTCGGTCTGCACCTGTTTTTATCACATCTTCCAAAGCTGTGAAAGGGTTGGCGGTTCGGTCGAAAGCACGATGAAAGGTAACTTCCATCGGTCGCGCAAGCATAACAAGTTCAGCAGTTCTTTCGACATCAATTGCACTATTGGGTTTCAGCATGCCAATGACAACTCCTGCAGCTCCCAGGCTTTTTGCTATTGCGATATCTTCTTTCATCACACAGAAATCATAATCATCATACATAAAATCGCCCCCTCCGGGACGGATTAACACAAAGACGGGGATGCGGAGTTGCTCAACGGACAGTTTGATGCATGCTGCAGAAGGGGTAATACCACCGGATTCC
>CAYYQJ010000026.1:0-13291 GCA_964473775.1 uncultured Bacteroidales bacterium
CTCGCCAAGGGTTACAGCATCAGCCACAAAAGCACCCTTACCAATTACCAATAAGTTTTTGTCAGAAATAGTGCCACATATTTTGGCTCCAATGATTTATTCTTTGATTCTGATGATCTTCCTTATTATCAGAATTTATTTTGCTCCGTATTCACTCTTAATATTAATATAACCGGGATACTCAATGGGAGTGCTTCCTATCATTATGGTAGGTTTGGCTTTTATGGTAATACGGGTGGGACGGCTGCCGTAACCTGCCAGATTTAAACCAAAATTCACAATACTTTTTGCCGATTGGCCAGAAAGCACCTTTGCCAAATCGGAAGTTACTTCAATCGGAAAAATGCCCGTACCATTGTTGGGCGGAACTTCCACACGTTTGGTGGTAGAACCTGTTGCCATCTGAATATCATCAATCAGCAATATCCAATCGAGTTTGTTCAGGGCAGCCATTTGTGCATTGGGATTTTTGGCCTCCACATTTACAGTCATGCTTAAAGGCAATGTGCCGCCAGCTACTGCAGCCAAAAGTCCGGCTCCATCAGAAAAGCTCAAATCGCTTATTGAATTAATTTTTTGCACGTTGATGCCGGCCATGTTTATATTTTCGACATTCGAAACTCGAAAATCACAACTCAACAAATTGGTCAACTGTTTGATTTGAGCGCAGGATGCAATCATAAGAACAGCCGCCATTAATAATATGGTGCGTTTCATAAAAACATTTTTTTTTAGAAGTCTGAAGACAGAAGTCCTAAGACGGGAGTTGGGAGACCGGAGTCAGGAACTTTTATATTCCAAACTCCGAGCTCATAACTCATAACTTCCTTACGCTTGAATAATAAGATTAGCTAATCCGTTTTCTTCAAATTCTTTAACATACTTTTCGCTGATAGGATCAAGCATGTCAATTTTCTCTTCGTTAGTAAGTGCATCTGCTTTTTCGCCCAATTCTGCTGACAATTCTTTGTCGGCCATGCGATAAATCAGATGATCCCAGAAACATTCTTCTTCATAATCATCAACAACATCCACTATCTCATCATCAAAATCTTGAGTAGGAATGTATAAATTCATTTCAGGATTAAACTCAATCATGCTTTCCTGTCCGGCTGCTTTTGCATAAGAGAATATTTCCTGAACAAGATCGTTCAAAATTGGATTTTCAGGTTCATCAATTACCCAATCGCCAACATAAACCAGTTTTATAAGTTCTTTGTACTGATCTGATGATAATTCGAGATTTACTTTTTTCATAATTTTAATTTTTATGGTTAATTATTATTTTGATTCTTTTTTAAATGAGAGAATAAAGATACAACTATTTTAAACCCCAAATCGTAATTTTTATTTTATTTTTCCATTCACAATTTTCAATATCTCAGTTTCAGCATCTTTTGCTTGCTGCTCAATGGCTGTTCCTCTTTCAATTATACTATTTGCAAATTCTTTATCCAGCAATCCTGATGAATTTATTTTTACATTCAGAAAAGCACCCATCACAGCCGAACGTGCACACAATGCGCCCACACCTGCATCGGTTACAGAATTTGGATTTCCGGTTTCGGCCATAGCTTTAATGATTTCCATCGAGGCCAGGGCTTTTTCCATAGTGATAAAAGGCACTTCGGTGGCATAGCGTGTAGCATCCTGAATGGCCTGATTGCGGGCCATCTTTTCTTCTTCAGTATTTTTAGGCAAACCAAAAGCATCCATTATTTTATTGAAAGAATTGGTATCTTCATCCACCAAAAATAAAAGCTCATCCTTAATCTTCTGACCTTTTTCTGCCCAAACGGAAAACTCTTCCCAACGTTCGTCCCAGCCTGCTTTGTGCGACGACAAATTGGCTACCATGGTGGCCAAAGCAGCACCCAAAGCACCCATATAAGCAGATATAGAACCTCCGCCCGGAGCCGGTGATTCGGAAGCGGTTTCATCAGCAAAACCTTTGCAGGTAAGATTGATGAGTTTTTTGGAAGCCTTGGCATCCATATCTTCCATAACGTATTCAATAATTTTTTCACGTGGATTAAACGGTTTCAAATCGTCAAGTCCTAATGATTTTACAGCTATTTTTATCAGTTCTTCTTCCGAAACACCCACAGAACGTTGTTGTTTTTTCAGAAAATATTTTCCTGCATCCAGCATCGCTTTCAATGGAATCAAACCTACCAATTCCGAACCGCTTACTCTCATGCCGCGTTCCTGAGCTTTTTTGCACGACTCTTCGAAAGTCACATGAACGGGTGTAATGCTGATATTGGTCAGATTGATGGATACCTGAGCTATGCCATATTCTTCAATAAACCAGCCAATAGCCTTGCAAGCTTTTAATGAGCCGGGGATATCTATCTGTTTGCCATTGGCATCTTTCATAATTTTTCCTGTAACCAAATTGCCTTCGCGCATGGGGCGGCCTTTTTCGCGGATATCAAAAGCCACCGCATTGGCACGACGGGTGGAAGTGGTGTTAAGATTTATATTGTATGCTACCAAAAAATCTCTTGCTCCCACAGCAGTTGCTCCGGCACCTGCATTGAATGTAGCAGGTCCAAAATCGGGTTTCCAATGCGGGTCAGCCAGTTTTTTCGACAAACCTTCATACTCGCCCGAACGACAATTGGCAAGATTCCGACGCTCGGCTGTAAAAGCAGCATTTTCATAACAATACACCGGAATATTCAGTTCTGTGCCCACCTTTTCGGCCAGCTTGCGAGCAAATACAACGGTTTCGTCCATAGTGATGCCCGAAATAGGAACAAAAGGACACACATCGGTAGCGCCCATGCGAGGATGTTCTCCTTTATGTTTGCTCATATCAATAATTTCGGCCGCTTTTTTTATGCCGCGAAAAGCAGCTTCTACCACCTGATTGGGTTCGCCAACAATAGTAACCACCGTGCGGTTGGTTGCTTTGCCCGGATCCACATCCAAAAGTTTAACGCCTTCAACCGTTTCCATCTGATCGGTTATCTGTTTAATAATGCCCATATCGTTTCCTTCACTGAAATTTGGGACACATTCTACTAGTTGCTTCATAGTAATTGTAAATTAATAATTAAGTTTGCCAAAATTAATAGTTTGCCTGCAACTGCAATCTTTTTTTTCAAAAAAAATAAAATTATTGCGCTTGGTTTCGCAATTATTTTCTAATTTCATACCCTCAATTCAAACATAAAAACCTTACGGAAATGACTATAAATGAATTCCAACAACTTTGCGTACATGGCATCGGAAACAAATTAACCGACGAGCCCAATCAATATTCTAAAGCGCCTTTCGATATCAAAAATGCCGATACCCGACGTTCGCTGCTGCAATATTTCACTTCTTCGTTTAAAGAAGAAGAATTTTTTAGGCTGCAACATACCGGAAATCTGGAACTAAACGAGGTTTATTCTTATGTTACTGAGATTTTCAGCAATCCCGAAGTGTTGTTTGAGCAAAGCAAAAATATTTGCAAGCATTTATACGAACAAACCAATCATCCAAAAATAAAATCAGGCGAGTTGTATGTGGTATTTTTTAAGGATTGCTTTATTGATAACGAAAAAGCCGATGCCATTGGCATTTTTAAATCAGAGAACAAAGAGATTTTTCTGAAGGTGATGCATCAGGAAGGCAACTTCAATATCAGTAGCGATGAGGGTATCAGCATCAGCAAATTAGATAAAGGTTGTTTGATTTTTAATCTCGAAAAAGATGAAGGATATCTGGCCTTGCTGGTGGATAATGGCAGCAAAGGAGGCGAAACCCAATACTGGAAAAACGATTTTCTGAATCTGAAACCACGCAACGACAACTATCATCAAACTCAAAACCTGATGAGCCTTTGCAAAAACTTTGTGGTGGAAAAACTACCCACAGAATTTGAAGCCAGCAAAGCCGATCAGGCCGATATGCTGAACAAATCAGTAAAGTTTTTCAAAGAAAACGAAACCTTCAACTTCGATGAATTTACAGGCGAGGTGATGCAAAACCCCGATGTGATTAAGGCATTTAACGATTATAAACAGGAGTTTGTGATTGAACGTGATATTGAAATTACCGACGATTTCGACATATCGGCGCAGGCCGTAAAAAAACAACAAAAGGTTTTTAAAAGTGTGATTAAACTCGACAAAAATTTCCACATATATATACACGGCAACCGCGAATACATAGAACGCGGCTACGACGATGCCGCAGGGATGTATTTCTATAAGATGTTTTTTAAGGAGGAATCTTGAGATACTTGATGAATATTTTTTGGTTAATAGCTATTTATTAATGATTTAGGTTTAGAAGAGATACTTTTGAGCCTAGGCTCAAAGCATTTGAGTCTAGACTCAAAACAATTGAACCTGGAATCAAAGCAATCTAGGCTGGACTCAAACCATTTTCAACTCCTGTTTAATTTTCTATATCACCCATTTTGATTTAAAATCAGATATTTTAACATTGAATAGCCATTATTATTGGACATAATAATTGATAATATTTCGCTACAAACTCAAATTATTTGTTATATATTTGCATCTATTATGCTGCATACCCTAAAGAATTGTTTTTTAATTATAGCTTTTTTGTTTTGTGCAAATTATTCCTTTGCACAGCAATACAGCTATCGTCATTATACCATAATGGATGGATTGGTGCAAAACCAGGTCACTGGCTTATATCAAGATCAGCATGGCTTTATTTGGGTAGGAACCAAAGCGGGTGTGAGTCGTTTTGATGGTGTGCATTTTAAAAATTATTCTTCCGAAAATGGATTACTGAATGGTTGGGTTAATGGAATCATCGAACTTAACAATACTGTTTATTGCTATAATGCAAAAGGTATCGCTGTTTTAAAAGATGGACAATTTAAACAATTGAAAAAGTTTAAAACACCCGATTTATTTAAAATTCTGCTTAATCGGGATTCAACCAAGGCTTATATTCTCTTTAAGAACAATCTTTTATTAGCAGATAAGAAGGGTGTCCAACCTATTGCTTTTGCTGATACTAAAATAGAAATTATAAATTTAGAACTGGATTCGGAAACTGATAATTTAATTTTGTTAGCAAACGATGGCATATACCGTTATGCGAATGAAAAATTTATTGCAATTGTAAAAAACAACAACATCGGTCAGTTGTTTTCATGCTCCAACTCTTTATATTTCGCTACTCCCACAAATGCATCAAAAGATACCATTCATTCTATTTACAAATTAAAAAATGGGGTACAAACCAAAATCTATGAATCAGACACTAAATTCTATTTCAGAATATTAAATATTAGTAAAACTGGTAAGATTTTTTTTCAAACAGATTTTCCTAATTGGAAAGTAATTGATACCAACGGTGTTTTTATTAACGAAGATAATTTGCCCAAAATATCGTGTAATCATATGCTTTGCGATAAGGAAGGAAATTATTGGTTAGGAACCGAAACCGGGCTTTTTGTTACCCAGTCTTTTGCCTTCAGAAATTATGGTGAAAAATCGGGCATACCTACTTATATATGGAGTATCATCGAAACAAAAGACAGTGCTATTCTTTTGGCGAGTTATAACGGAGAACTTTGCGTTATGAAAAATAGCGTTGTTACTATTATTCCAAGAACAGAATATCAAAATGAAAAAGAATTGTGTTTCTATATGAACGGAATTAGAAACAGCAGAGGAGATTGCTATATCCCAACCAATAATTTTTGTTTAAGGTGGGACGGAATAAAATTTTATAAAATACCACTTAGAGTAATGAATAGAGGCTCAAGTTCATTTTGCACTTATGAGGATATTGATTCGCATCGAATATTGTTTGGCACCAACGAGGGCTTATTTATTTATGATATGAACAGCCATATCACCAAACATATTCCAACCCCACATCAGAATATTCTTTTTATTGAATCCGACAAATTCAATCAAAAGTGGGTTTGTACCAGCGCAAAAATTTATTTGTTTGAACACGATTCTTTAAAAGATTTAAAACTTCCAGGCCTCAAAAACGAAACCGGAGCAGTTTCCTGCAAACGAGATCCCAGAGGAAATATGTGGCTGGCCACCAAAACCGGATTTTATCTTTATAACTGGCATCAATACATCAAAATTTCTAACAGTCCTTATTATTTTCTAAGCCTTTATAAAAACAAGTATTTAATAGCAGGCACCATTACCGGATTTTTATACATCGATTTGGATGCTTTTTATGCAATGAAACCCAATTGTTATAAGTTTTTCGACCGTTATAATGGTTTCACAGGAATTGAATGCGGACAAAACGGTACATGTATAGATAGCCGGGGCAATGTTTGGATACCTACTTCCGAAAGTGTGGTTAAGTTTATGCCTTACCTGCTTAAAAAAAATACTCTGGCCCCAAATCTTAAAATATATTCTTTCGAAATTTCGGGCAAAGACCTGAAATGGATCAATATTCTTAATGAGTATGCTGATATCACCAAACCTATCGAACTTACTTATGATAAACACAATATCAAAATCTCATTCATGGGCATTTCGCTCTCTTGCCCCGAAAAAGTAAAATACAAAACCCGATTGCGGGGTTACGATAATTCGTGGTCGGCACCCACAACAGATGTTTCGGCGGTTTTCACTAACCTGCCTCCCGGAAATTATACTTTTGAAATTGAAGCCTGTAATGCCGATGGAGTATGGACAGCAAACCCTTTACAGATACATTTTAATATTCATCCTGCCTTTTGGCAAACCTGGTGGTTTTATCCATTGTTGGGTTTGATTTTAATAGGTATAATGATGTTTTTATTCAGGCTACGATTAAAAAGCTTAAAGAAAAAAGTGCAGGTAAAACAAAAAATGTCGCAGCTCGAAATGGATTTGCTACACATGCAAATTAAACCTCATTTCACCAGCAACAGCCTCATGATGATTAAAGACCTGATTTATGATAGAAAATATGAAAATGCACTAGAGGCTGTCGATCGTTTTGGAGTTATGCTTAAATTTGTTGCCGAAACCACCCGCGAACGATTTATTACCCTGGAAGAAGAACTGATGATACTCCGAAACTATATCAATTTTCAGAAATTAAACCCTTCAAATTCTATTGATTTTGTTATAAACATTGCTGATAATGTGGTTCTTTCAGAAATTGTTTTACCACCCATACTGCTGCAACCTTTTATCGAAAACTCTATTCAGCACGGATTAAAACATAAAAAAGGCGATGGCCTGATTAAAATTGATATCGAACCCGATGCGGCCAATAAAGATTATGTTATCATCGCCATTTTCGATAACGGAGTGGGCAGAAACAATGCCTCTAAATTAGAAGCTGATAAACCAAAACATAAATCCATAGGCATAAAAAATTCAACCGAACGCCTGAATAACTTTAATAAAAACGGGATTCAAAATGTTGAAATTTTTGATAGAGAAGATGGAACTGAAGTGAAAATTCGTTTAACTACAAATTATGAAGACAATAATAATTGAAGATGAACAAAATGCTGCCAATTGGCTGGTTAATGCCCTGAGCCGTATCAATGCAAATGTGGTTATAAAAGGCATGTTTGCCAACCCCATTGAAGCCATTGAAGGCATTAGAAACATTAAACCCGACCTGGTTTTTCTGGATATCGATCTGAATCACGAAATCAATGGTTTTGGTATTTTGGACAGGGTAAAAGATTGCGATTGTAAAATTATATTTACTACCGGACACAGCGAATATGCCATTTCAGCATTCGAATACAATGCAGTACAATTTCTTTTAAAACCTTATAATGATGAAAAACTAAAAGAGGCTATCGAAAGGGCTATATTAATTTCATTGGGAGAGCAACAAAAAAATATTCAAAAACTTCAATTAACCGATAAATTCTTAAGCCAACAATCGGATATGTTCCCAGTAAGAAAACCTTCAGGCGACTTTGTTATGATTAATGTGAACGATTGTGTTTTTATTCAACCCGACGGAACTTCTGTAAATCTATATTTCAGTGAGGGTAATCACGAAGAGGCAGAATTTCGGCCATTTGTCGAATGGGCCGCTATATTGCATAACAGGGGTTTCATCCGTATTCATCAAAAATTATTGGTAAATCTGCGCTGCATAAAAAAATATATCATCAGAAACAAAGAAGAAGTAACAGATGATATTCAGTATTTTTCAGCAAAAAACAACGAAAAAACAGCCCGTGTGATGGGCGTTGGTGGTGCTGTATTAGTTTCAACCGGATATAATTTGGCTGTTTCGAGAGTTTATTCATATTCTTTAAAAGACGCCTTGAATATTTTTTAAGAGAAGGTGGAAGACGGAAGACGGAAGTTGGAAGACCGAAGTTGGAAGACCGAAGTCAGAAGTCGGAAGTCGGAAACAGAAGTCAGAATATAGAATGATTCCCTACTCAGAATAATCCCCAACCATATAACCATAAAACAATAAAGCCATATAACAATATAACCATATAACCATTTAACAATATAACCATCCAACAATAAAACAATAAAACCCACTTTTCCCCAAAAATCAACCACAAATCACCTATTTTCAGCAAGCAGAAAAAAAACCTTATAATCCTTTATATCTTCGCATTATTATTAATCTTTAAAAAAGGAGGTAAAAATGCCAAATCCAAACATTTCGAAAGAATTAACCACGGCAAATAAAACCGCACTTGATACCAGTGCTGCTGCCATTTGGGTGATTCTTGATTTTCTTGTCAATCTGACACCAAAACAACGCAAAAGCCTGCGTAAAATGGCTACCAAACGAACCGGTTATGTTGATGCCGTTTATCAGGCAATCATAGCATTTCCATCGGCTATTCCTGAAACTTTTAATGTTGCAGAATTTACAAAAGACAAAGTGCTGCTCGACGATCTTAAACATGTATTGGCGGTTTTTCTTCCAATAGTTGAAGCTTTGGACGACACAATACTTGCTTTAGGAAACGAGCTGATGACTCAAAGTGATACCTGTTATAATTATTTACAACGCGGTTCAAAAGATAATGCTCCATTAACAGAAGTTGTGGCAGCCATTGCTACTGCTTTCAAAAGAGGAGATGCCACACCATCGGTAGTTTACACCATACCTGCAGGCGGAAATATAGTGATAGGCAACGTTGTGATTGGCTCACGACTGGTTAATACCGGAATCACTGTTATAAAATTTAATATTGGTGATGCAAAAGCTGTAAAAGCAGGTGCTACAGAAATTAATGTCGAACCGGGCAATTCAGAAGTTATACCAAAAGGTTATGATATCATCACTGTTTATAATGCCAGCAGTACGGTAGAAGCTAGTTTTTCGGTGAAACATAATTAGCGGAGCATAATTTTTATTATCTGGTATTAAGCTATTTAAAAGATTAAATGGGCTAAAAACCAGATTTTATTTGAACTTCGGAGGTTCATAGGTGAACTTCAATTGTTAAACGCAAGACTTCGGAAGTACTCGCCGAACCTCAGCAGTACAAAAGTGTACTTCCGAAGTACGACCGCAAACCTCTGAAGTTCGCTTAGTACTTCCGAAGTACAACCACACACTTTTGCAGTCCACCTGCGAACAAAATAAGTTCGGAAGTGGACTGAAAAAGTGCAATTGCGAACATCAGATGTTTAAACATGAACCAAAAGAGTGCAAAAAATCGGAATGTTAATACACGATTTCAACATTTGAGTTAACCTGAACATCTGCTTAAAAAAAAACCATGCTTTAAACTAAATTACTGAAACTAACCAAAAACTAAAGAAGAAAAAACACCAACCTACTGCGCATGAATAAAATGTACATCACCAAAGGCTACAATTGCTCAAAATGTGGAAACAATTTTGAAACCGACCTCTTGCCCATAAAATCATTTCCTGCAAAATGTACCTCCTGCAAAACAGGTCTTTCTATGAACCAATGTTTTTGGAAATGCCCCAATTGCTCAAATCTACACGAACCCCTGATTAGAAAATGCGATTGCGGATTTGATTATATAAGGGATGGGATGGAGTAATATTGAACAAAATTTTTATATTTGTTGCCTGAAAATAATTAAGAATACCTTACAGTGGAATTAAAAACCACTTCGAACTACCGGACAATACTCAGGGTATTTATTAATAAAGCCTCACCCAATCGGGCATTTTAACATTTGGGCCTATCCCGACAAGGTAGTTGTCGGGGGCGATATCCGAAAAGCCAAATGAGTAGGAAATTAATAACTTAGTATTATGAAAAAGATTTTTACGATTATTGTTCTGCTTTCCTTATTGGGAATAAGTAGTGTTTTTGGACAACAGAAAATATTCTTTAGCGCAATTCCAAATGGAACTACTAAATATACAATCTACTCCATGAATGTTGATGGTAGTAATAAAACCAAGCTTTTTAATGACCATTATCACAGACGTGCGTGCCAAATTTCAATTGATGGTACAAAAATTTTTTATATAAAACGAGTTTTAAATACAGATATGGCAGGGGATAGCACATGGCTTTGTAAATCAAATATTGATGGAACGAACGAACAAGAAATTTGGTTCTATCCAAATTTCAATAATTATGGGTTACGTCCGTTTATTGGCATGTCTGGAGATAACAAAAAAGTGCTATTTACAACTTATCAAGACCCTGGAAGAAATGGTGATGTTTTTGAATTAAATTTAACAACAAATACTATAACCAATCTCTCAAATGATGATGATTGGTTCGAAGAATCTCCTACCTATTCTCCTAACGGAAATGAAATCATGTTTTGTCAATGGGGCAATACATGGTATGCCGATCCCGAATTTATTTATAGAATGAATACTGATGGAACTAATAGAGTGATGTTTGCACCACTTGGAACAAATGGACAGTATAAAGATCCAAGTTTTTCACCTGATGGATCAAAGATAATTTATTCATTCGAATCGGGATGGAGTCCTTTACATCTTTATTTAGTAAATGCTGATGGAAGTAATAATACGCAAATTGTTCCTTCTTCCGGTAGTTCTGATATGAATTTTAATAATTCTATAGGATTTAATCCAACGGGCGATAAGTTATTTATGGTTAGAGGCAACAATACTCAATTTGTAATGCTATTACCTGATGGAACTGTTCAACAGACTGTTGATACCGCCGGTTTTAATTATTTTTATGATGTAATATGGGCAAAAACTGCCCAAAATTATCCTGCCCCAGGCTTAGTAGCCTATTATTCTTTTACTGGCAATGCAAATGATGCTAGTGGAAATGGTAAAAATGGCTTGGTAAAAGGTGCAACTTTAACAACCGACAGATTTGGAAACCCTGATAAAGCCTATTTGTTTAAAAATCTTGATACCTATGTAAATTGCGGTGTATTTGATTTTATTGGAAAATCTTTTACAATTTCACTTTGGCTGAAAAATGAAGGAGACTGTAGTTCTGGAACTAGTGAGATATTTAATCATGGAGATTCAAGAAACGAACAGCATAATTTGTGTTTAAGAATAAACCCTGATCGAACTATGAGATTTGCATTTTATGGGTGGGGCTCTGGTTACAATTTAGACACTGATACGCCCTATGATGTAAATAATTGGTTTCAGGCAGTATTTACCTATGATTATTCAACCAAAGAAGCAAAAATATTCAGAAATGGAGAACTTATTAAAACCGGTTCATTCATTGGTGATTATTTAGGTACTGATACTTTATACATAGGACGTGCTCTTGATAGCAGATATCAAAATGGGTGGGATGCTTATTTCAATGGAAAAATTGATGACATTTTAATTTATAATCGTGTCTTGAATAACACAGAAATTGATTCTCTATATCATATAGGAGGATGGCCACTAAATTCAGGTTTAGTTGCTTACTACCCATTTAGCGGAAACGCCATTGATTCAAGGGGGCATGGAAATAACGGAACAGTTAATGGAGCAACGTTAACAACGGATAGGTTTGGGAATGCGAATAGCGCATATAGTTTTGATGGGAATAGCAATTTTGTTCAAATAGCAGATAATAATTTCATTAACCCTCAAAACGCAATCTCTTTTTCTTATTGGTACAAATCAAACGCAAATAGCCCTGCAATTGTCCCAATTTGTAAAAGAATATTGGACGGATTAATTGATTATGAAATTGCAATTCAATGTTCGGGGAATTATTTGAGTTTCCAGTATCATGATGACTTAGGGGTATATCATTTTTATAAGAGCGAAACAATAAATTGGAATGATAACCACTGGCACTTAATTAATTTCAATTATATAAGTGGCGACAGTTCTTCTGCAAAATTTTATTTTGATTCACAATCTCTGCATGGCTATTGGGATCAAGGTAATGGATTAGCTCCTTTACAAAATCGTTCATCAAATCTTGAAATAGGAAGACAACCATGCAGTTATCCTCCTAATAGTGGATATTTTGATGGAAGTTTGGATGATATTTGTATTTACGATCGTACTTTAGATTTATCAGAAATTGATTCTCTATACCATATAGGGGGGTGGCCCTTGCAACCAGATATCACTTCAGGACAGGGTGAGTGGACACGAAAAATGGATTTTGGAGGTGTCGCAAGATTGGGAGCAGTTGGCTTTTCAATCGGTGATAAAATATATATTGGCACTGGTATGGATGGTGCAAGTAATCTATATAACGATTTCTGGGAGTATGACAAATCAAATAATACCTGGACAAAAAAAGCTGACTTTGGCGGTGCTGCCAGGTGGGCTGCAGTAGGTTTCTCAATCGGAACAAAAGGATATATTGGTATTGGTCGCGGTAGTGGTTCTACATATTTTAAAGATTTATGGGAATATGATCAAAGCAATGATACCTGGACTAAAAAAACTGACTTCGGCGGCACTGCTATGATGTACGCAACAGGTTTTTCTATTGGAACCAAGGGCTATATTGGAACTGGCTGGGATGAAAATTCTATGCATAAAGATTTTTGGGAATGGGATCAAAGTAGTGATGCCTGGACTAGGAAAGCCGACTTTGGTGGGACCCCACGACAAGGGGCAGTTGGTTTTTCTATAAACAATAAAGGATACATTGGCACAGGAGCTGATTATACTTATGCATGCAAAAATGATTTATGGGAATATGATCCAGTCAATGACCTCTGGATTCAAAAAGCCGATTTTCCTGGAGAAGCAAGAGATTGTGCTGTTGGATTTTCTATTGGTAATTTGGGATATATTGGGGCAGGGAAGCATAGTAATAATATTACAGGATATATTGACTTCTGGGAATTTGATCCAAATGCTAATCAATGGATACAAAAAGCAAACCTAATTGGTGCTGATAGATCGGAAGAGCACACGTCTGAACTCCAGTCACCTGAAGCTAT
>CAYYQJ010000027.1:0-4861 GCA_964473775.1 uncultured Bacteroidales bacterium
CGAAAAAATTGGTGTTATGTTTGGTAATCCTGAAACTACAACAGGTGGTAATGCTCTAAAATTTTATGCATCGGTTCGTATTGATATCCGCAAAATGGGCCAAATTAAAGAAGGAGAAGATGTGGTTGGCAACAGAGTTCGAGTGAAGGTGGTAAAAAACAAAGTGGCTCCACCATTCCGTACTGCCGAACTGGATATTGTTTATGGAGAAGGATTCTCGAAAGTTGGCGAAATTATTGATTTGGGTGTTGAAAAAGAAATCATTAAAAAGAGTGGTTCGTGGTTTAGTTATAATGAAACCAAGCTGGGTCAGGGCCGTGAAGCGGTGAAACAATTGCTGTTGGACAATATGGAACTATCAGATGAAATTGAAAATCTGATCAGAGAAAAACTTAAATAAACAGTTTATTGCTTATGAAAATTCTCAGGAATGTATTGTTCCTACTGCCGCTGGTATTGTTTTTTGCCTGTGGTCCACATAAAAATGCAGATGATAAAACATCTAAAACCGATTCTTTAACAGCCGATTTGGCTGCTTTAAATAAGAAAATTGCCGATGACCCAAAGAATGCTAAGCTCTATAACGACCGTGCAGTTTATTATTTGAATCATAAAGACCTGGAAAAGGCACTCAATGATGCCAGCAAAGCGGTGGTTCTTGATGGGAAAAACTCAGGGTATTATCTTACCTTATCCGATGTTTATTTTGCAGGAGGCAGCATCACCAAATGTAAGGAAGCATTGAATAAAGCCATTGAAGTGAATCCCGGCGACAAAGAACCTTATCTGAAACTGGCTGAATTGTTTTATTATCTGAAGGATTATAAAAGCACCTTCGAAAATACGGATAAGGCGCTGAAAATAGACAACCTCAGCGCCAAAGCCGATTTTATTAATGGCATGGCTTTTAAAGATATGGGCGATACCATGAAAGCAGTGAAAGCCTTTGAAAAAACCGTTGAAAAAGATCAGCAGTATTTTCATGCTTATATGCAGCTTGGCATTTTGTATTCAACAAAAAACAGTCCGCTGGCAGTAGATTATTTCAACAATGCCTTAAATATCAATCCAAAAAGCACTGAAGCATTGTATGCCTTGGCATTGTTTTATCAGGAAAATGGAGAATACAACAAGGCCATCGAAAAATACACCACGATTACTCAGATAGACCCTAAGTACAAGACGGCTTATTACAATATGGGCTACATTCATCTGGTATATCTCAGGGTTTATGATGTGGCCATCAAATATTTTACTGAAGCCATCAAAAGCGACGCCAACTATGCCGAAGCCTGGTATAACCGTGGCTATTGTTATGAGTTGCTCGGAAATATCAGTTTTGCAAGAACCGATTATCAACAGGCATTAAAAGTTAGAATCAATTATCAAAAAGCCATAGACGGGCTGAATCGTCTGGATAAAATTTCACATAAATAATAGTAATTCTATGAAAAAGACATCAATCCTCTTTTCTATGCTGATGCTGTTGGCAGCAAGCATTTATTCGCAAAACCGCCTTACACCCGAAATGTTGTGGCAATTTGGCCGTGTAAGCGATATGCAGGTATCTCCTGACAAAAAAATGGTACTCTATGGTATAACCACCTATAGTCTTGCCGAAAACAAAGGCAACCGCGACTTGTTCACTATTCCAATAACAGGTGGCAATCCTGTGAATATCACCAACACACCCGGCAGCGAATTCAATGCAATCTGGCGACCTGATGGCAAAAAAATTGGCTTTATCAGTACCGTTTCGGGCGACCCACAGGTTTGGGAAATGAATCCTGATGGTTCAGGTAAAAAACAAATCAGCAATGTAGAAGGCGGTGTGAATGGTTTTGCTTATGCACCTGATATGACTCACGTTCTTTTTATCAAAGATGTAAAACTCGACCAAACGGTTCAGGATATTTATCCCGATTTGCCTAAGGCCGATGCCCGCATCATCACCGATTTGATGTATCGTCATTGGGATAGCTGGAGCGATTATAGCTACAGTCATGTTTTTGTGGCCGATTATGTTTCAGAAAACATTTCCAATCCTATAGACATCATGAAAGGCGAACGTTTTGATTCTCCTCTCACCCCCGATGGCGGCATGGAACAGATTGCCTGGAGTCCTGATAGCAAAAAGCTGGTTTATACCTGCCGCAAACTTACTGGCAAGGACGAAGCCCTGAGCACCAATTCTGATATATACCTCTATGATTTGCAAAGCCAAAAAACCACCAATTTATGTCCTGAAATGCTGGGTTATGATATGGACCCTGTATTTTCGCCTGATGGAAGCAAACTGGCCTGGTGTAGTATGAAAACTCCGGGTTACGAATCGGATAAAAAACGCCTGATAGTTTATGATATGGCTTCAAAAATTGCCAGCGATGTAACTCAGGGTTTCGACGAAAGTGTTGCAAACCTGCGTTGGAGCAATGATAACAAATCCATTTATTTTACCAGTTATACCAAAGGTACCTGTCAGATTTTCAATACCGAAATTCTTACCCAAAAGGTAACTCAAATCACCACAGGCGTTCATGATTATACTGAAATTTATGCTGATGGCGGTTTGATGATGGGTGTAAAAATGTCGATGTCTATGCCTTCCGAAATTTATCACATTGAAATGATGAAAGGAAAAGCCACAGAATTTCAAATCACTTTTACCAACAAAGCTTTGCTGGATAAAATTACTATGGGCAAGGTGGAAGAACGCTGGATAACCACTACCGATAGCAAAAAGATGTTGGTTTGGGTTATTTTCCCACCCAATTTCGATAAAACCAAAAAGTATCCTGCCTTATTATATTGTCAGGGCGGACCACAAAGCACCGTGAGCCAGTTTTTTTCTTACCGTTGGAATTTTCAGATGATGGCTGCCAACAATTATATTGTGGTGGCTCCCAACCGCCGTGGCTTGCCCGGTTTTGGCAAGGAATGGAATGATGAAATTGCCCTGGATTATGGCGGACAAAACATGAAAGATTATTTGGTGGCTATCGACACTATGGCTAAAGAACCTTATGTGAATGCCGACAAATTGGGCGCTGTAGGTGCCAGTTACGGAGCTTTTTCGGTGTATTGGCTGGCAGGCAACAGCAACCACAGATTTAAAGCATTTATTGCCCATTGCGGTATGTTTAATTTCGAAAGCTGGTATGGCACCACCGAAGAAATGTGGTTTGCCAATCACGATTTGGGTGGAGCCTATTGGGAAAAACCCAAACCAAAAAGCTACGATTTTTCGCCCCATAAATTTGTAGGCAATTGGGACACCCCCATGCTTGTGATACACGGTGGCAACGATTTCCGTATTCCTTATACACAAGGTATGGAAGCCTTTGATGCCGCACAATTGCGCAACATACCTTCAAAGTTTTTGTTTTTCCCCAACGAAAGCCATTTTGTTACCAAACCCCAAAACTCTGTGTTATGGCAAAGAGAGTTTTTTGGATGGTTGGATAAGTGGTTGAAATAGTAGTAGATTAATGATATTTTTACTGACCGAATGATGATGAATTATTCGGTCAGTTTTTTTTGGCACTTAAAGTTAGTGTTATGCGAGAATGCCAATCCTTAAGCTCGTATTCTAGTCTTCCTGGTATTATCCAAATAAAATCACCATTAAACTGCCGATAGTACAGGCAAGTTCACAGATAATTTAGATGCAAGGAGTTTAGATTTAAGAGTTCATCTTTTTTTCAATTTAATCTCTTCCTCCATATGCTTGAGTTCGGTAATATCTCTGCTGATGCCGAGTACACCTATCGTCTTTCCGTCCGAACCCATAAAGGGAGTTATAAGAGTATTAACCAGGATTTTTCTTCCATCAGGATAAGTTAGCCAGTCCTCGTTTTGCCTTGATTTGAATGCCTCAAGCATGGACTGGTTATTTTTCCTAAAAATGTCTGCTATTTCTTTATCGAAGAAATCGTAGTCGGTTTTTCCAATAATTTCTTCTTTTGATCGCCCGATAAATTCAGCACAGGGTTGATTGCAACCGAGATAAACGCCATCTAAATCTTTGAAAAAAATGAGGTCAGGTATTGAATCAAGTAAAGAGGTTATCATTCCTGCTTGACTACTTATCTCAACTTCTGCTTGCTTATGTTCTGTGATATCGCGCGAAACACCATCTATTCTTATTGGCAAGCCATCCTGGTTGAAGATGATTTTGCTTTTATCATTTATCCAAACAATGCTTCCGTCAGGTTTTATTATACGACACTCCCTCACAGCAGCCCCTGTTTTGGTTAATTGTTCCAAAGCTTTAACAGAAACATGTTTATCATCAGGATGTACCGTATCGGCCCATAACAAAGCATTATCTATAAATTCCTGCACCTTTCGGCCAAAAACCTGCTCTACAGATTTACTGATAAAGTTAACCTTTAAATCAGGCCATGATAAAGACCAAACCACATCCTGAACATCTTCCAAAATACTGAGACGTTGTTCTTCGCTTGATTTTAACCTGGCTTTAAGTTTGTTCTTTTCCGTAACATCGGTGATGAAACCATGCCAAAGCACCGATCCATCTGACTCCAACTGAGGCACAGCATTGCCATAAAGAGAAAGGATGATACCATCATCAAATTTCACCCTATACTCATGCTGCCAGGGGGTAAGGTTTTGTGCCGATTCCTGAATGGATGCGATAGCGCCGGCAAAATCGTCAATGTGACCAACTGAAAATACCTTTGAAGCATCTTCACGAACTTCATCGGGGCTTACCCTATATATTTCTCTTATACCCTCGCTGGCGTATGGAAAACAGGAGGTGCCATCAGGGCGCAAAAGATATTGGTAAATGAATCGACAAAAGTAGTGTAATTATAAACTTTGATGGATTAACCGCAGT